>NZ_AHJG01000238.1:0-707 GCF_000241145.1 Candidatus Nitrosarchaeum limnium BG20
ATAATCAGAACCCATTTTTCTTTTTGCTGCAGCAATAGTACTGTCAGGATTGGTTACTGCTTGTCTTCTGGCAGGTTCACCCACCAATAGTTCACCAGTTTTAGTAAATGCTACAACAGAAGGAAATGCTTTTCCACCTACTGTAGCACCCTCTGCAGCAGGGATAATAGTGGGTTTTCCACCCATTACTACTGCCGCAGCAGAATTGCTTGTTCCTAAATCTATTCCTATTATTTTAGCCATTTAATTTCACCATTATTTTTTTGATATTTCTACTAGTGTTGGTCTAATAACTCTCTTATGAGAAATATATCCTTTCCTAAGTTCTTTAGTGATTGTATTGTTATCTAGCTCAGTATCAGTGATAATTGAAATTGCTTCATGAAGATTTGGATCAAAAATTTCACCCAATGCATCAATTGGAGTCACATCATATTTTGTTAGGAGAGCATCCATATTTTTTAAAATTGAATCCAATCCTTCTGTATTGATCTTACTTTCTGTAAAAACTTGTTTTGCTCGTATAAAATCATCATGTATTTTTAAAAAATCTAACATAAATTCGTCTATTTTGGTATTTACACCTTTTTCAATATCAGATTGTGTTTTTCTATTTAGATTTTGATAATCTGCTAATACGTGTTTGAGTTTTTCTTCATAATCTTGTACTTTTTGTTTTTCTTTTTCTAAGAGATTTTCTAATTTAA
>NZ_AHJG01000237.1:0-24292 GCF_000241145.1 Candidatus Nitrosarchaeum limnium BG20
ATGCTCCCGTCGGGATTTGAACCCGAGATCACTGCCTTGAGAGGGCAGTATGCTTAGCCGGACTACACCACAGGAGCTTGTTCGAAAACAATCTCAATCTCAATTTAAAGGAAATGTTTTGACAATGAATCCATTGGTAAAAATTAGTGAGTTTATTGCTTTATACAAAATTTAGATTCATTAATTTTATGGATTTAAAAAAATTAATTCAAGATCAATCATTGACAGACTTTCCTGTTGGATTTGGAGGATGTAGAACTACAAACTCTTTTTTCTGATTCTTGTGATTATGATATTACTATATTTGATGATAAACATGATTCAGAGAAAATAATTTTTTATGATGATGCATTTGTAAAAATTCACCATGGTTCAATTAATGAAACTAAATCTGATATTCTTGTAAAATATGATGGAATGCAGATAATTCATGATGAATCTTGGGAACTTAGAATGCTATTATCTAAAATTAAAGAAAAACGTTTAACCCTTTACAAAGACTATGCAAAAAATTGCCTATTTAATTCTCTTTTTTGTTGTGAAAAAACCAAAGACGGAATAATCACTTCTAACGTTTTTTCATCCTGTTGGCAGATATGTGCATCTTATTTTTTAGCAGATGCTATTTGTTTATTGAATACGTACAGACCAAATCCAACTCATATGTTAGACGTAATGCGAAAATTTAAAAAAAATCAAATCAATGAACACATTTCTACAGTAACTCATACCGTAGGGATTGAGAGAGCAACTCCTTTTTTACTGGATAGAATTCTAAAATCTACAATAGGTTTTTCTGACTTTGTAGAGAAAAATAACCACTCAAAAATTATTCAAAACAAACATGAATTACTTGTAAAAAACTCCATGCTATCTGACTGCTATTTTTACTTGGGGTATGTAAACAGGGATAACTTTGTAAGAATTAAAGATACCATTGACCGTCAATCGGATCTTATTCATATCCTAAAAGTGGCTTTTGATATAGAGGCTGACTCTAATTTACTTGAAAACCATACAAAACTGATTCAAAAATCATGTTCAACCATACTGACCTTACTTTCTAGTGCGTAGTTTTCTACATCCTTGTACTAACATTTTAAAATAAGTAATGTCAATGCGTATCTATGACAGATCAAGCATGTGGATGCGAAGCAGACAGCGGCGATCCAACTTATTCATGTGATTGTGATATGCAAGGTCATTGTATATGCAGCGCAGATTGCAAATGTAAAACTGACGTTTGTAAAGAAGCAGTCAAACAACTCTAGATAGTTGTTTTAATTTTATTTTTTCTTTTTAATTATTCTTCTTCCTCAAAGCCCCATGATTTTACTAATTCTTTTTGGAACTTGTCGGACTGTTTTTCATCTAAAGCAAATCCACAATTTTTGTGAGTTGGAACTACTGTCATTCCATCAAGCTTGAACTCTACTTCGTACAAGTGAACTTTTGAGCACTCACACATTATGAAAATTCTTGATTTTTCCTCTATATTTGCTTATTTGAATAACATTTAACTATACGAAACGCATATTTTTTTTTGATTTGAAGATATCATTTTTGGCTTTACCTGTAATTGCTATTTTGATTTTTGGAACTGTTCCATTACCTTATGCATCTGCCCAATTTCAGGCCGGTGGTGTGGAACTCCCAGGTGATCCATCTTGGTATGCTGGAAAAGGACTCAAACAAGGTGATTTTTTCAGATATTCAATGTGTCATGTAGATTACAAAGAATGTACTGAATTTGAAATGGATATTTGGATTAAAGGTGATATAAAATTAGGAACTGAGGATAAATGGCAAACTGAAGTTGTTGTTTATGATGGTAACAAATTGATTAAGGGTGAAATGGATTTAGGAAAACTTGCACCAGAGCCATCTGGTGGTAGTAATGATTTATCTGTTTATAGAGGTGCTTTCAAATCTTCTATTGTTTGGTTATCTGCTTTTGCAAATGGATATGAAGAAAGTGGTGATAAAGGACCAAAGAAATTCTCTGCAAAGTCCTGGGGAAAAATTGGAAATATTGGAGGCGAACAAGTTGTTCCAACATCACTTGAAAAAATAACAGTTAAAGCTGGTACATTTGATACTGTGATGATATCATGGAAAACTGGCGGTGCTAGAAGTAGTGTTTGGGTAGTACCTGATTTTCCATTTCCAATAAAAGCCAAAACATACACTCATGTTTCGTCTGGAATTCCACCAACAGAATACAAGTTTGAATTACTAGAGTATAGAGAAAACGTTCAAACAAGCCCATTTACAAAAATTCTCTCTGACACTGAAAATCCTGAATTTAAAAATTGTCCAAGTACTGAGTCTCTTTCCACTTCAATAAAAAAACCTACCAAAGATTTTTCATATCAAATACATGCTTACTACAGTCCTGAATATCCTGTACAAGGCTGTCCAATGAAATGGCAATTTAACTTTCTAAGTAAATACCATGACACTGAATTTTTGAATGAAGTCCAGTATGATCTTTTAGTTGTTGATGATAAATTCACACTTCCACCACTACGTTCTATTGCAAAAGATCAAGGGTATAATTTTCTATATTCTCCATCTGGACTATCGACACTTGATATCATAGTTAAACAGCCTCCTGGGATTGCACATTATGTTGTCTATGTATATGGATTATCTCCAAAAGGAATTGTTCCTTCATCTGCTCCTGATTACCTAGTTTTTGATATTCCTATTTCATCTAAATCTGATACTACAACAAACCAACAAATTCCATCATGGATTAAAAACAACGCTGGTTGGTGGAAAGCCGGTTCAATTGATGATAACTCCTTTGTTCAAGGAATTCAATTCTTAATCAAAGAAGGGATAATGAAAATTCCAAGCACAGTACAAGGTACGCCTTCTGGTTCAAATCAAATTCCATCATGGGTTAAAAACAACGCTGGTTGGTGGGCCGATGGTTCAATTGATGATAACTCCTTTGTTCAAGGAATTCAATTTTTAATCAAAGAAGGGATAATCAAGATTCCAAAAGTACAAAATTCTAATCCAGGAAGCTCTGGACCTGCTTCTTGGCTTGATTAAAAGATATTTCTTTTATTACATTCAAATTATTAGATTTTAATTCCAAATTAGATAATATCATGACAGGACTCTTTAGTTATCCAAAACGACAACTCAAAAAATTAGTTAAAGATGGAGATTATACTGAAGCACTTGAATTTGGAAAAAGTTTACAAGAAAAATTTTCTAATGATGCTGATTATATGTTTATGATGGGTAGCATTTATTTTATTTTGGAAGAATCAAAAAAAGCCATAGAATATTTTGAAAAATCTTTGAATCTAAATCCCAACGATGTGGAGACTTTGACTCTAAAAACAAACGCACATCTTTCATTACAGCAAAAAGACGAGGCAATAGACTGTTGTAAAAAAATCATAAAACTAGAACCTAAAAATTACGAGGCACATGGCCTACTTGAAAAATTAGAGTCACTTTGATTTTTATTTATTTGGATATTTTTTAATCTCATATGCGTTTTCCAATAACCAATTACAAAATTCTGTTACTTTTTCATTAAATTCAGTCCAAATGTGTACTGAATGAGGTAGAATGTCTATCTTCCAATTATCTGTAAACACCCTGACCCCTTCTTTATTTTCATACATGTATGCATCTTCAACTTTAATGTCGCCCAAAACCTCTCTTGCTTTTTCTTTGATTATCTCTCTATTAATCGGAAATCTTGTTTTTTCATAATCTATGATTAAGCTAAGATCTCGTTTACCGTACATGTCAAATTCATCTATTCGTCCTTCCTTTGGAAAATTCACAATTAACTTTATGTTGTATTTTTTACCGACCTGTTTTCCAATTTCAACGATTCTGGTATATGCCATTGCAGGATTCTTCTTTAACATAAAACGAATTTGAGGTAGATTTGTTTTCAATTCTTGTTGAAGATCTAAAACTATCTCAGAGAATGTCATAATGTTTCTGATGTTAATTCCTATTATAATCATTAATCTGGTGGCAAGATTAGTTTTTTTAGATGTAAAAATAATTGTCATTATTGGCACTACCGATGGGTTATGATGGTCTCAGAACAGATGACGAATCTGAAAGAACAGATAACGTTAATGACTATAAAATAACATGCATTGATTTTATCAAAGATATTTCTCATGATTATGAAGCATGGGTAGATTACTACAAACTACCAGAAGAAGAAGACAAAAGGAGACGTACTGGTATTAGAGCAACTATAGAAAGAACAAACGAGTGGATTGCAAAAGTTGCTCAGACGATAAAAGCAGTTGATGTAGTTATGAATGATGGAATTCAAAAGATGGCAGAATCAACTGCAGGTAAACCATTTGCAATTGGGGTGTTTGTAAATGGTAAATCAAGTTACACTAATGCAAAAGCGGGTATGATTAACGTGAATGTAAAGTCTAGCGGTAGAGAAGGAAGAAAGACTAAACTTGGTTTTCATTTCAAAGATGATAGATTTAGGATTGAATCCACATGTGGAGCATTTCTAGATGAGACCATCTTGCCTACTCAAGAATTTGATTTGATGGACATTGATCTTAAACTACACGCAGAAAATGCACAACAACGTGATGTGATATCATTTACTGTAACTGTTAGTGAAATGGACAATGATGTTGAATTTGATAGACGAGGGGTTACTACTATTATTCATATAGTGTAATCTCTAAGGCAACTCTTTTTTCTTCAGCTCTTTTTTCTCCTGGGTATTTTAACTGAGAAATTTTTCGCTCCAAATTTTCATCTTCAACTACTTTTGCTTTGCCTTTATACGTGGAATTTTTGTATTCTATGATTACATCTGGATTTTTTATGGCATTTTGGAACCAGTCTCCATCTGGCTTGTGCCTTGAGAAATAAATTTTGTCGTTATATTTTACAGCGCGCAACATTACCGAATGTGACTTTCCTGTATTCCTGCCTTTAGTGGTTAGCATTGCACGAAACAGATCCTCTTCAATGCCCATGAACCTGTTTTTCAGTCAAGTAATTTAACCTCATTGATAGAATTTTCTGATATTGGGTATGATAAGCAAATCTGAAGAGTAGTGTTCATGTCAGTAAAACTAGAAGACATGCCTGAAAATATGGCTACCGCAGATAATTTTGTTGGAAAAAAGGTCATAGATAGAGAAGGAATTTCTTATGGTAAAGTAAAACACATTCACATTAATCAAAAAAACTCTTTCTGTTTCAGGAGTTACAATACATCAAGGATTTCACAAAGATTATTTTTTGTCTTCCGACTACATAGACAAATTCACAGATGAAACTCTCTTACTCAGTAGACCTCCTATCAGAACAGATGTGCCAGTTGTTGACATTGATGGTCATAAAATAGGGAAAATATCTCGACTAGTACGACATCCCGATACTAACGAACTAGAATCTATTGAAGTTCATGATGGAATTATTCATTCCAAAATTATCCACAAATCAGAAATTTGGGGCGTAGGCGAAAAAATCATTCTAAAGTTAACTAAAGAAGAATATAAAAATCTCAAATAATATTCTGTTTTTTGGTATTTGTTATTTTTTGTCATTACATTTATGACAAATTGGAATTCCCTTCTCAACTGTCACTTCAACATTTGATGAATGGCATTTCTGACATAATCCTTTCATAAATTCGGTGTTTTCAAAGGTCTTTAAATTTTTTATGAGTTCAAACGCTTAACAATTTATAATTGATAAAGTCGGCTAATGTATTGTATTCTGTAGAGACTAGATCTCTCTCAAAACTTTTTGGTACTGTTAAAGCAGTAGATGATATCTCGTTTGCAGTTGAATCTGGTGAGATCTTTGGATTTGTTGGACCAAATGGTGCAGGTAAGAGTACTACTATAATGATTCTTACAACATTACTCAAGCCTTCAACTGGAAAAGCATTGGTTTCTGGATTTGATGTGATGACTCAGCCAAAGCAAGTACGTCAAAGTATTGGTTATGTTCAACAGGAATCTACAGTAGATGAATATCTCACAGGACGGGAAAATCTACTTTTACAAGCACGACTAAATCATATCCCAAAAAATCAAATCAACAAAAGAATTGATGAAGTCTTAGAACTCATCGAATTATCTGATAAACAAAATGATCCAGTCGTTACGTATTCTGGTGGAATGAGAAAACGATTAGATATTGCTGGTGGATTATTGCATCATCCCAAGGTTTTATTTTTAGACGAACCTACAGTTGGACTTGATATTCAAACCCGTCGTAAAATATGGGAGTATATCAAAAAAATTCACAAAGAATTTGAAATGACTATCTTTCTAACTACTCATTATATGGAAGAAGCAGATCAACTCTGTGATCGGATTGGAATTATTGATCACGGCAAGATTCAGATAATTGATTCACCACAAAACATGAAAAATGCAATGGGTAATGAAGTAATATCTTTGGTATTTGAAAATGGGAATTCTGTCGAGTTTTTATCTCAACTTAAACAAATTGAGTTTATAAAAAAAATAAATCAAGATAACAACAAATTAACAATATTCACATCCAATGGCACTGAAGTAATTCCAAAAATATTTCATATATCTTCCATTCTTCAAGTAAAAATTATTTCAATTTCGCTAACTCAACCTACTCTTGATGATGTCTTTATCTCATATACTGGCAGAGAAATAAGAGATGCAGATACTGGATTCAATAGAAAACTAGAGCATGCAAAAATGAAGAGGCTGCGTGCATGAATTCATTAATGTATGATACTTATACGATTTTTTGGAGAGAACTAAAACGATACAAAAAATCACGTAGTGGAGTTTTAATTCGATTAATACAACCTGCAATTTGGATCATAGTAATTGGGAATACCTTTTCTGGAACTCAGCCCCTAATTCAATCAGTTGGATTTGAAGGAAAATATATTGAATTTATGGCACCTGGTGTGATCATTTTAACTGCAATTTTTACTAGCATTTTTGGAGGAGTCAACACTTTATGGGATAGACGATATGGCTTTATGAATAAGGCATTAACGTCTCCTGTATCTCGCTCTTCAATTGCTCTAGGAAAAATGGGTGCAATCTCATTAATTTCTGCATTACAGGCAAGTTTGATTGTAGGAATTGCTTTGGCAATAGGAGTATCTTTTCCAAATCCAATAATGATCTTACCAATCATGGCAATAGTGGTTTTGTTTTCTATGGGCTTTTCAGGAATTTCTGTTATAGTTGCCGCTACTGCAAAATCTCAAGAAACTTTTTGGGGGGTGATTAATTTTCTTGGAATGCCTTTGTTTATGTTAAGTCCTGCACTTTTCCCACTAGAGTTATTGCCTGACTGGCTTGCAACTATTGCAAAACTTAATCCTGTAACCTACACCGTTTTGTTGGTTAGAGAGATGATGACCGGGGTTTCTGAAGGTGGAATATCCGCATTTTTGAGTATTGGAATTATCTGTGTATTTGTTTTAGTGATGGTTGGTTTAGCAAGCTATGTTTTCACCAGAGAAGTTAACAAACCGTTTTGATCTAAAACCAAAGTATTGATATTAATTAAAATCACTTAAAACATCAACTTATGGGGTATTCAAACTTACAAATTTTCATAGTTGAATTAATTGGAACTTTTATTCTAGTGGTATTTGCTACTGGCTCTATTGTTTATGACACTCAAACAGGTGGAACATTAGGAATTGCGTTTGCTGCAGTGGCACCATTTATTGCATTAATAATTGGAGTCTATTCTTTTGGAAAAATCTCATTAGCACATTTTAATCCTGCAGTAACAATTGGATATTTCATCACAGGACATATTTCAAAAATTCAAGTATTGTATTATTTTGCAGCAGAAATTATCGGCGCATTGCTTGGTTCTTTGTTTGTTCAGAGTTTTATTGGAACTTCAGCAAATCTAGGAGCAAATGCCCCAAATTACGATTTTCCATTATTTTTGATTTTTTCAATTGAAGTATTAGCATCTGCTTTGCTAATGGCTGTGATTTTTACTGTAGTTTACACCAAAGGACTTAAAGGATTTAGTGGAATTGCTATAGGTGGAATTGTTGGATTGGATATATTTTTCCTAGCTTTTATTTCCGGAGCATCTATGAATCCTGCTAGGGCATTTGCTCCAGCATTGCTATCTGGAACTCTAGATGATCTGTGGTTATATTGGACTGCACCGTTTGTAGGAACTATGATTATTGCGTTTTTATTCAGAAAAAAATTTGCTTTGCAAAAATAGTATTTTGCAGATTATTACGAATAATAATGAGCTAAAATATAGTTGATCATTGTCAAAATCTCATAAATTATTTCATGATGCTAAAAAAGTGATTCCATCTGGAGTGAATAGTCCAGTAAGATTTTTTGAGCCATATCCATTTTTTGCCAAAAAATCAGACGGTTCACATATTTGGGATGAAGATAATAAAAAATACATTGATTTTTGTAATGGTTATGGTGCATTACTGCTAGGACATCGAAGAAAAGAAATTCTTACATCTGTATCAAAACAACTTAAACAAGGAACTTTGTTTTGCACTCCCACAAATTCTGAAATAGAACTATCAAAATTAATTATAGGCAATTTTCCATCTATTGAAAAAGTTAGATTGGTAAATACTGGTGGGGAGGCTACTATGACTGCTATAAGATTAGCCCGTGGATTTACAAAAAAGAAAAAGATCATAAAGTTTGAAGGATGTTATCATGGTGCACATGATTCTGTTTTGGTAAAAGCCGGTTCAGGTTCTGCACATAATGGAATTTCTGTATCTGATGGTGGACTAGATGAAGTTTCAAAAAATACCCTTGTTGCTCCATATAACAACTCTGAAGAACTTGAAAAAATAATATCCAAAAACAAAGATGTTGCTGGAGTAATCATAGAGCCGATTCTTGCTAACATGGGGTTAATTTTACCACAAAAGAATTTTTTATCTGATGTGAGAAAAATCACCAAAGATAATAACATTCCATTGATCTTTGATGAAGTTGTTACAGGTTTTAGGGTATCTCCAGGTGGTGCACAACAATATTTTGGAATAAAACCAGATATTACAACTTTGGCAAAAACATTAGGAAGTGGATTTGTAATTGCAGCAGTTGCTGGTAAAAAAGAAATAATGAATCTGCTTTCTCCCGGAGGTAAAGTCTATCAGGCAAGCACTTACGCTGGAAACCCTGTATCTGTTAGCGCAGCAATAGCATCGATTAAAACAATAAACAAAATAAAAAATCAACTGTATTCAAAACTTGAAAAGTATAACGCATTTCTTACTAGTGCAATAGATGACTTGGCAAGTGATATGAAAATATCTCATCAAATAAATTCGACATCTTCCATGTTTCAAATATTTTTTACAGACAAACCTGTGACTGATTACATCTCTTCCAAAAATGCTGATTCCAAAAAATTCAAAAAAATGTTTGATGTGTTATTGAAAAATGGTATCTTTATCGCTCCATCTCAGTTCGAGGTTGTTTTTCTATCTGATGCACATACGAAAGATGATTTATCAAATACAGTCAATGCTTATGAGACTGCATTAAAGACGGTGAAGAATTGAAATATGTGATTGGAGCAAGAGGTAGTCAATTATCTCTTGCACAAACTAAATTGGTAATTTCTGAACTAAAAAAAATAACTCCGACGTAGACTTTGAAATAAAATCAATTAAGACAAAAGGTGATACCGACGCAAGACCATTATTTACAATTGATCAAAAAGGAATTTTTGAAAAAGAGATTGATAGGGCAGTAGCTGATGGGGAGGTAGATTTTGCAGTACATAGTCTTAAAGATGTCCCATCCCAGCTAGTTGAAAATTTGACTTTGGCATCCATTCCAAAAAGAGAAATGGTTAACGATATTTTTATTTCATCAGATGGCACCACTCTTGATTCTATAAAACCAGGTGCTGTAATCGGTACTAGCTCTTTGAGACGTGCTGTTCAAATTACTAGAAAAAGATCCGATATTACAGTTAGACCAATACGTGGAAATATTGAAACAAGAATCAAAAAAGTAACTGACAAAATTTTTGATGGTATAGTTTTAGCACAAGCTGGAATTTCAAGATTGGGTATTGATGTGCAATATACTCCATTATCAATTCAAGATTTTTCTCCATCTCCAGGACAAGGTGCATTAGCTATAGTATCACGCAAAGATGAACCTTCTACCATTTTAATGCTGAAAAAAATTGAAGACCCTGACTCCCGATTAGAGATTGAGGCTGAACGCTCACTTTCCGACTTTGTAGATTCTGGGTGTCGTTTTCCAATTGGAGCATATGCTAAATCCAATGGAAATCAAATGACCTTGAGTGTATCTGCATTTTCAGTCGATGGGAAAAAATCTCTCTTTGTAGAGAAATCTGGGGACAAAAATGATCCTTTCTTACTTGGTAAAAGTGTGGGTGAGGAACTTCACAAGAAAGGCGTAAATGACCTTGCAATAAATTGGAGAAAAAAAGTAGAGGAATGGAATAAACAATGAGCGGTACCGTGTATTTAGTTGGGGCAGGACCTGGTGATAGCAAATTAATCACTTTGAGAGCAGTTGAACTCTTACAAAAAGCAGATGTTGTATTGTACGATCGATTGGTAAGCAAAAAAATCATTTCAATGATTTCAAAATCTGCTCAAAAAGTATACGTTGGAAGAGCAGTAGGTGATGATACAACTCATCAAAACAACACCAATGAATTAATGGTAAAATTTGCAAAATCCAAAAAAAATGTTGTTCGACTAAAGGGTGGTGATCCAATAATTTTTGGCAGAGGTGGAGAAGAGGCAGAATATCTCAAAGAAAATAAAATAAAATATGAAATAGTTCCTGGAATTACTTCTGGAATTGGGTCTGCTACTTATGCTGGAATTCCACTAACTCATAGAAAGTATGCATCATCGGTTGTATTTGTTACAGGACATGAGGATCCTGAAAAGAAAAATGAATCAGTCAAATGGAAACGTCTTGCAAAATCTGTTGATACAATTGTAATCATGATGGGTCTTTCAAGAATTGATGTTATTTGTAAACAGCTTATTGCAGGAGGTTTGGATAAACAAACACCTGTAGCAGTAATTCAAAATGGTACAACACCACAACAAAAAATTCTGATTGGAACTGTATCTAATATAGCAAAACTGGTAAAGACAAATAAAATTAAACCTCCTACAAATATCATAATAGGCAAAGTTGTAGATCTATCAAGTATTATAGGATGGAGAAAAAATGCTTGAGGGAAAAATAATTGCAATTACTCGTTCAAAAGACGATTCTACTGAGTTTATTGATTTGGTGACAAAAAATAACGCAAGACCGATATCATTACCAACAATCGAGCTAGTAAGTAAAGGAGAAAAAATAGTCGATGAGTTTTTAGATTCGGTAAAAGATTACAAGCCTGACTATTCTGTATTTATGAGTTCTAAAGCTGTTACGTTGCTCTTTGACACTGCAAAAAAAGTCTCCAAGTTTGAACAGTTACAACTAGCAGTAGCAAATACTATTGTTATGGCAGTAGGTCCTAAAACAAAAATTGCGCTGGAAAAAGAAGGAATTAGACCTGCATATATGCCAAATATTTTTTCATCAGTTGGTGTTGGGGAACTATTTACAAAATTACACGCTGTAGGAAAAAAAGTAATTGTGCCTAGAAGTGGAGCATCTACACCTTTTTTGAAAGAACTCTTGGAGAAAATAGGAATTGATGTCAAAGAGATTCATTTGTATGATGTATGTGCATTTAGGGATACCACTCAATGGAATGAATTCAGAGAATTATTTTCTCAAAATAAAATTAATGGAATTGTATTTACCAGTGCTTCATCTGTTAGGGCATTTTTTGAAATAATGTCAAAAGATTATGATGAAAATTCATTGTTGAAAAATTTGGAAAAACTATCCGTAGTTTCAATTGGGCCTTTTACATCAGATGAACTAAAAAAATTCAATATCAAAAATACAATTTCTCAAGTCCATACAGTCCCTGGAGCTTTTGACACAATCAAAAATATTTTTTCAGAATCATAATTTTCTCTTTTCTTGCTTTTGAATATATGATCTTGATTTCATGTCTTTGTACGAAAATTGATCATTTGGGATAATCTGATCGCAAGACCTTTCAGATCTACTCTTAAATTTTTTCGATCTAATGACTTAGTACTTGTTATATGAATAGTTAATATATATCCCATATTTTATAATTATTCAGTGAACTCGCATATCCTGATATTTTCAATAGTTTTTAGTATGTTTTTAGTTGGTTCTATATCATACTCTTTTGCTGAAACAAGCTCTGTTGAAGTATCTGAGAATCTTCCAGTGACTTTAGTCGGTGAAGGAATTGATGATGATCCAAATGATATTCTAACTTACAAATGGGTCCAAAATGATGGTGAACCTGTAAAATTATCCTCTTATACTGTTGCTGAACCAACTTTTATGGCACCTGAAGTTGCCAATGGTCAAATCAAAGTTCTTACTTTTACACTTACTGTAACTGACCCAGTTGGTGCAACTGATTCTGCTACTGTCGAAGTTGTTGTAAATCCTGTTAATCACGCACCAATAGTTAGTGCAGGACGAGATCAAGTCACTTTCAAAACTATCAATGTAGTTACTCTAGTTAGTAGTGCACTTGATCCTGATGGTGATGCTTTAACTTATAGCTGGAAACAAACAGCAGGTCAACAAATAAAATTATCTTCAACAACTGGAAAATATATCCAAATTCTTCCAAATGGTATTGATTTCTCTCAAGCAAATCCATTAACTTTTGAATTAACTGTTGATGATGGATTTGGTGGTACTGCAAGTGACAGCGTTAGTGTTTATCCTTTACAAGGTCTTCTTGATAATAGATTAATTTCAATTCAAACAGGTCCATTACAAACTGTCCATGAAGGTGAAACAGTAAAACTTAGTGCAACTGGTAAAACTGCAAACGGTGCTCCAATTGCATACTCTTGGGTTCAACTAATTGGAACAGGAGTATCTTTGAATTCATACACTGGTGCTTCTACAACATTTACAGCACCTAGTCTTTCTGGTACTAATGAAATGTTATTGTCATTCCAAGTAACAGGATACTCTGCTGGAAATGGATGGGCAAATGCATTAGCACTAGTTAAAGTAATTCCAGCTGATGGAATGCCAACAGCTAACGCTGGTCCAGATCAAACTGTTTCTGAAAATGTTCAAGTCAAATTAGTTGGAACTGGCACACATCCAAAAGATACTAACTTACATTATTCATGGAAACAAATATCCGGAAAGAATGTTGAAATTTATGAAAGAACATCATCTTCTGTCTATTTCTTTAGTCCAAAGATTGGAGGCACACCTGAAAAATTAACATTTGAACTAACTGTAACTGATTCACAGGGTAATTCTGCAAAAGATGATGTTGCTGTAACTGTAACTACTACAAACTTACCTCCAAGAGCAAATGCTGGTCCTGATAGAAAGGTAATCGGAGGTACTAATGTAGATGTTACCGGCTCTGGCTTTGATCCTGAGAATGGTCCATTAACCTACTCTTGGAAACAAATTGCAGGAGACTCTGTAACATTTGATGCTACAAAACCATCCTTTTCATTTAAAGCACCAACTTTAGCTCCTGGTGAAACTAAACGTCTAGTATTCCAACTAACCGTTACTGATGATGTAAATCAAAGTAACACTGATCAATTAATTTTACTAGTAGTTCCAGAAAACAGTGCACCAAGAGTTAATGCAGGTCCAGATATGACTGCAGATGAGAATACTGTAGTTGCCTTAGTCTGTACAGGAAATGATCCAGATGAAGGCGATGTAATTACTTTCAAATGGTCTACAGCAAGTACTGCTGTAATTACTGATGCAAACTCTGCAAGTACTACTGTAACATTACCACATACCACTAAAAATGAATCAATCACAATGACATGTACTGGAAGTGATGGTAGGTTATCATCATCAGATAGTATGATGATTAATGTGGTCAATGTATTGAATCTACCAATTGTGGCAGATGCAGGTCCTGATCAAATTGTAAATGAAAAAATCAAAGTATCATTAGATGGTTCAAAGAGCAATGATCCAGAAGGTCAGAAACTCTCATTCATGTGGACACAAGTCTCTGGTGATAAAGTAGTATTATCATCTACATCTTCCAAGACTGTATCATTTACATCCCCAACTGTCTTGAATGGTGAAGTCAAAGTTCTAGTCTTTGAACTCAAAGTCTTTGATGACAACGGTAGATCAAGTATGGATACTGTAACCGTTTCAGTTGACCCAGTAAACGCAGCACCAAAAGCAACTGCAACTGCAAGACAGTAATCTTAGTCTTTCACAATAATTTTTTAGAAGTTTTTTATTTTTAATCTAAACTTATTTCCATAGATATAGAATTAATCCATAACTTACCAAAATTATAACTCCATATACTATCAATCCTTTTACTCCAAATCGTATCACAACAATTGCCAGCGAAATCCAAGGTAAGAAAAATAAGATAAATTCTACAACTCTAAAGATTAGTACGTTCTGCTCATTAACATATGGTTGTAAAAAACCGAAAATCATCAATCCAATTCCAGATGGTGATACATCTATGCCTGTCCTAGTTACAATAGCTAAAAACAACCCATTAATGATTGCTGGAAAAAATAATGCATGATAAAACGATGCCATAAAAACATCAAGAACTGTGACAATAAATTACTTGTTTTGGGTTTTAGAGCAAGAGACTAATTTGGATATTGTATTTGATTAAGTAGTTGATTTTAGATTGGTTAACAAAAGATGGTAAATTAATAATTTCAGCCAGAATCATTCGTACTTTTTCTTTTGGATTTTTAAGTATGATTCTGGCAATTTATCTAAAACAAATTGGTTTTGATGAACTCTTTATTGGTTTTATTTTATCTGCAACTCTTGTAAATAGTATAATTTTTAACTTATTTTCAAGCTTTTTTGCAGACAGAATTGGACGAAAAAAAGTTTTGATAATTTATGCCTCATTGATGACAGTTTCAGGTTGTGTGTTTTTACTTACTGAAAATTATTTTGCGCTAATTATTGCTGCATTTATTGGAACAATTAATGTAACGGGTTCAGAAACTGGTGCATTTTTATCCTTAGAGCAAGCAATTTTACCACAAACTGTAAAGAGCATCAAAAAAAACAAACAGTGTTTTTGCACTATACAACATGATAGGAACTTTTGCAATGGCAGGAGGTGTATTACTTGCATCACTGCCTCAAATACTCCAAGAGAATTTTGGTTATTCTACGATAGATTCTTTCAAACCTCTTTTCTTAATTTATCTGCTAGCGGGAATTGCAGTTGTTGTAATTTATTTTTTCTTTTCAAAAGAGATTGAAGTTAAAAAATCTCTTGATTCTAAAACATTTTCAACTAATTTATCTCCAAAATCAAAACAGATCATTCTCAAACTGTCATCATTATTTGCATTGGATTCGTTTGCTGGAGGATTTGTAATTCAAAGTATTGTTGCCTTTTGGTTTTTTACAAAGTTTGGAGTAGATCTCACTACTTTGTCTTTAATTTTTTCAGTTGCAGGCGTCTTGACTGCAATATCTTTTTTCTTTGCAGCAAAAATTGCGGATAGAATAGGTCTGATTTACACTATGGTATTTACACACATTCCATCAAATATTCTTTTGATTCTAGTTGCAATCGCACCAACTTTTCATATGGCTTTAGGATTGTATTTAGCCCGAATGAGTTTATCACAAATGGATGTTCCAACAAGACAAGCGTATATTGTTGCAGTAGTTGAGGAAAATGAAAGAACTGCAGCTGCTGGAATTACAAACACCTCAAGAAACATTGCTCAGTCCATCAGCCCTTCTATCACTGGTGCGATAATCCAATCTCTATGGCTTTCTGCACCTTTTGTAATTGGAGGAATGCTAAAAATTGTTTATGATATTGGAATATTCATGAATTTTAGAAAAATAAAACCCTCTTTTGAAATTGATTAACATATTACAAAACCCTTAAGTCTGAATTATAACAACAATGAAATGATTCAATCATTTGAATCTCGGCTGTAAATTAAATTCTGATGCAGTCGAACAAATCCAAATCCTTAAGTTTCAATTCTTTTAGTCTGATTAATTATGTTTGAATCTTTGATGTATACACAATCCCTTGATCTAGTTGGATTAATTTTAGAAATTATTGGTTTTTTGATGCTTGTCCCACAATTAGTTCAATTTTTAATAAAAATCAATCCAGAATTGAGAATGCAGGAAGTAAAGAAATCCTTTAAACGATTTTTATTTGCATTTGGCATTGGGTTTTTCATTATTGGATTACTGATGCAATTACTTTCTATTTTGGTTGAATTGTGATTCAATCTAGTTTCTTTAGGAATCCTCTGAAACATCTGGTGAATTAAATAAATACTTCTTGAACCCTATTTTATTATGACAAAAAGTATCAGTTGTGCAGATGCTGGCAAAAATTGTGGATGGTCTGCAACTGCCGAAAAAGAAGACTTGATGAATAAGGTGGCAACCCATGTTAAAGCAGATCATAAAGAAATAGAGTTGAACAGTGAAAACATTGCCAAGATAAAGTCATTGATTAAAGAAATCTAATTCTAATTAGATTTACACCTAATTTTTAAAAAAGAAATAAATTCAAAGATGTCTTTCTAATATAGTGTACAAATGTGATTTTTGTGGATCATCATTTGGAGATAGAATTTGTTATTTCTGTGATAAGAGCTGTTGTACATCATGTATGGTAGATGATAGAACTCGCTGCAAAGACTGTTACATCCAGAAAAGAAAATTGGGATGGAAGAAATTACTCAAAAAAATAAACTTGTTTTAATTTTTGTAGGGCTTTTGTGGTTGTATGCCGTATTCCCGGGACCATTCATTCCTGGCTTGGATCCGACATTTTATACAATTTCTCTAGTTGCAGCTTTGCTAATTATGATTCCAGTTTGTATGGCATTGTTCTTTTGGTCTCTTAACCCTCCAAAATCTGATCTCAGGAATAGAAAAGATAGATTCTAAATTATTTTTCTAATTGTATTGAAATTCAAACATTAGCCTAAGGTTTTTTGCGTAAATTTCTTTCTATTTCTCTCAATTATTAAATAATATTCTATGATTTTATGTATTTTTTCTTCTGGAGTTAGTCCTGACTCGTTTGCTATTTTATGAAAATCAAGATAATCTTTCTCTTTGAATTTGATAGAAATTACTCTCACGGAATAATCAGTACATCAAAAATAAAATTAGATCATTGTATGTTTTATTGTCTTGTGGTTAGCTAGTAATTGACTTGAATGGTGAATTATAATTTTATCGCTAAATATTAGCTAAAGCTATTTAGCTGTGCCTATTTTTCCTCATGTATTTATAATATAACGATGTTATGGTATGCATGGCTACTGAAAATCTAAACATGGATTATGCAAAATATGATTTTAAAGACTCTACTGATCTATATGTTCATCTTAGCAAAAAAGGACTCTCAAAAGAGACTGTTATTGCAATTAGCAAAATGAAAGATGAACCCCAGTGGATGCTTGATTTTAGATTACGTTCTTATGAAATTTTTATGAAAAAGCCAATGCCAACTTGGGGTGGAGATCTAAGTGTTATTGATTTTCAAAATATCTACTATTATGCAAAAGCTACTGAAAAAACTGAAAAGAACTGGGATGATGTTCCAGCAGAAGTCAAAGCTACCTTTGATAAATTAGGAATTCCAGAAGCAGAAAAGAAATTCTTAGCAGGCGTAGGTGCTCAATATGAATCTGAAGTTGTCTATCATAGTTTAAGAGAAGACTTGGCAAAACAAGGTGTCTTGTTTTTGGATACTGATTCTGCACTAAAACAATATCCTGAAATCTTCAAAAAATACTTTGGTAAAATAATTCCACCAGAGGACAATAAATTTGCCGCATTAAACAGTGCAGTTTGGAGTGGTGGTTCATTTATCTACATTCCACCAGGAGTCAAAGTTGACATGCCATTACAAGCATACTTTAGAATTAATGCTGAAAACATTGGACAATTTGAAAGAACACTTATCATAGCTGATGAAGGTTCTGAAGTTCATTACATTGAAGGATGCACAGCTCCAGTATACTCATCTGAATCGCTGCACTCTGCAGTTGTAGAACTAGTGGCACACAAAGATGCAAAATTACGATACACTACAATTCAAAACTGGAGTAGTGATGTATACAATCTAGTTACAAAACGTGCTTATGCATACGAAGGTGCAACCGTAGAATGGATTGATGGCAACATTGGAAGTAAACTCACAATGAAATACCCTGGAATTTATTTATTGGGTGAAAGAGCATATGGTGAAACACTGTCTATTGCATTTGCCGGAAAAGGTCAACACCAAGATACTGGTGCTAAAATGGTTCATCTTGCACCAAACACCACATCAAAAATTACATCAAAATCTGTTAGCAGATTAGATGGACGTTCAACTTACAGAGGATTACTCAATGTCGCAAAAGGTGCAACTAATGTAAAAGCAACTGTAAGATGTGATGCATTACTATTAGATGATACATCAAAAACTGATACATATCCTTACATGGAAATTAATCAAGAGGACGCTACAATTACTCATGAGGCAACTGTGGGAAAAATTGGAGATGAACAAATCTTCTATTTAATGACTAGAGGTTTCACTGAAGAGGAAGCATTATCTCTAATTGTTAATGGTTTCATGGAGCCATTTACAAAAGAATTGCCTATGGAATACGCCGTAGAATTAAACAGACTCATCAAACTAGAAATGGATGACTCAGTGGGTTAAAACCCTAATTTCAATTTAGGTTAATCATGTCTCAAACATTGTCTAAAATTAACTCTAGCATTGTTGAAGAAATCTCAACATTGCGAAATGAACCTGATTGGTTAAAGCAATACCGAAAAAATTCTTTGTCCATCTATGAGACCTTGCCAATTGAAACATCTCCATTATACAACAAATACACCGATGCAAAAAAGATGGATCCACAACAAGTCTCTTTTGCACCATCTACTACTAATACAATACCAAAATTACTTCAAAAAAGATTACATGAACTAGAAAATCAAACATGTATAATTTTGATAGGAAGTAACATCCACAAAATCAACATTTCAGATGATCTAAAAGTCTAAAGGATTGGTAATTACATCCATTAATGATGCTGTAAAAAATAATCCTGAATTAATTAAAAAAGCACTAGAAGCATCAAACTCTAAAGAAGATAAATTTACTGCACTAAATAACGCCGCATTTAATTCTGGAATTTTTATTCACATTCCACGTAATCTAATATTGGAAAAACCAATCCATATTGTATCCTGTTTGTCCGATGATGGTATTTCTACTATTGCTAGAAATGTTATATTTGCAGATGAGAGCAGCAAGGCAACAATTGTTCAAGAACTATATTCATCAAAAGCAGAAAAACAACAAGCATATCTTGAATTACTAAACACAAATGTTGCTCCAAACGCACAACTTGATGTTACAACATTACAAATGATGGATCAAAGTACTGTTAATTTTTCTACCAGACGAACTGACCTGGGACAAGACGCAAAAATTAACTGGTATTCGGGTTTGTTTGGCTCTATGCTATCTAGATATAAAATCGAATATTTTCTAAATGGCACTGGTGCTTCAGCTAATGACTCTGAAGTAATATTTGGAAACAATGAGCAGTCTTTTGATATTCAAACAAATGTAAATCATGAAAGCCCCTCTACAGAAGGTAGAGTTGTAGAAAAATCAATTCTGAGAAATAAATCAAAATCACTCTTCAAAGGAATGATTCGAATTAAAGAAAAAGCCACAAAATCAAATTCCTTTTTGTCAGGTCGTTCTATATTGCTTGATAAGGATGCAAAATCAGATGCAATTCCAGGACTAGAGATTTTCACTAATGATGTTAAAGCAACCCATTCTGCATCAGTTGCACAAATTGATGAAGAACAAATTTTCTATCTAAAAACTAGATGTCTCAGTAAAGAGGAAGCTGAAAGAACAATTGTTGAAGGCTTTTTGGAGCCATTATCTAGAAAAATGTCTTACCAAGTTAGAGCATGGATTGCTTACTTGATTGAATCTAAATGGGATTCACGTGAATTAACAATTAACACTGATGAGGAGCTTGCAAAATTTGTTGAAATTGAAGAAACTCGTTACAATGAAGATTCTGAAATTGAACAGCACTACAAGTATCGGTGATTAATTTGACTCAATGGATTAAAGCTTGTAAATTGGATCAAGTAAAAACTGGACAGCTATTCGGGTTCACTCATGATGATAAAAAAATTCTCTTGGCAAATCAAAAAGGAAAAATTTTTGCAACTGATTTGATATGTACTCATGCTGATGCTGATCTTTCTACAGGATTTCTAAATGATGAGGGTGTGAGATGTCCTTTACATCTATCTGTTTTTAATCTGCAAAATGGAAAACCACAAAATCTCCCTGCAGAAGTACCACTAAAAACATACAATGTTAAAATAGATCAAAATGAGATCTACGTCGAGGTTTAGAAATGCAAAGTATACAGACATCTTTTGAAAATTTGAGAAAAGATTTTCCAATTCTGCGTAGAACCGTTAGAGATAACAAGACACTTGTGTATCTTGATAATGCATCTACAACACAGAAACCAAATCAAGTAATTGATGCAATAAACGATTATTACAGAAATCACAACGCCAACATCCATAGGGCTGTATATGCTTTAGCTGAAGAAGCAACAGAACTTTATGAAGCAACACGAGATAAAGTCGCAAATTTTATTCACGTAAAAAATAGAGAAGAGATAATTTTTGTTAGAGGTACGACTGAGGCAATAAATCTGGTTGCATACGCATGGGGAAGAACTCATATCAAAAAAGATGACATTATAGTTACAACTGAATATGAACATCACAGCAACATTGTACCTTGGCAACTATTGACTCAGGAAAAAGGTGCCAAGCTAGAATACATTGGAATGGATGATAATGGCGAATTAATTTTAGATGATCTTGACAAATATCTTGCCACCGGTAAGGTAAAACTTGTAACTTTTAGTTTGATGTCTAATGTCCTTGGTACTATCACTGATGCTAAAAAAATAATATCCAAATGTAAAGAACATGGCGTATTGACTCTAGTTGATGGAGCACAGGCAGTACCTCATATGCCTGTCAATCTTGAAACATTAGGGTGTGACTTTTTTGCATTCTCTGGACACAAAATGCTTGGACCCACTGGAATTGGAATACTATGGGTAAGAAAATCCATACTTGAAACAATGAATCCCTTTCATGGAGGTGGTGATATGATTAGAGAAGTACACAAATACGAAACAACTTGGAATGATTTGCCTTACAAATTCGAAGCTGGTACACCAAATATTGCAGACGTTATTGGATTTGGGGCTGCAATTGACTATCTTACAAAACTTGGAATGAACAATGTACGAGAACATGAAATTGAATTAACAAAATATGCTATTGAAAAACTATCTCAGGTAAAAGGTCTTACAATTTACGGCACAAAAGATATCTCAAAACGTGGTGGTGTGATCTCATTTAATTTTGCAGATGTTCATCCACATGATGTGGCACAAATAATTGATGAGGAAGGAATTGCAGTAAGATCTGGACATCACTGTGCTCAAGTTCTAATGGAACGACTAAATGTTGCAGCTACATCTCGAGCAAGTTTTTACATCTACAATACGATAGAAGAAGTCGATGCATTGATAAATTCATTAAATAAAGTTGCGAGGATATTCAAACTATGAGCGGTAATGCCGATATTTATCATGAAATGATAATTGATTATTCGAGAAACCCAATAAATTTTGGTGAAATTGAAAATCCAGATGTCACATTCCATGATTCTAATCCGTTATGTGGTGATAGTATTGACATTGATATGAAAATCGATCATAACAAAGTAACTGATATCAAATTTCATGGAAGAGGGTGTGCAATTTGTATGGCATGTTCTTCAGTATTGACTGAAATTACAAAAGGAAAAAACCTTGATGAAGTACGAAATATCACTAAACATGACGTACTAAGCGAATTGGGATTGGAACATCTTCAAGCAGTTCGAATTAAATGTGCACTACTTTCTCTTAAAGTACTAAAATCTGCCCTTTACTCATATCTTGGAAAACACATGACTGATTCTCAAGATGTAGATAAGTTAAAAGAAGAGGCAGCAAACCTGTACTAATATGGGCAATTTTAATCCTGTAACTCCTATCCAACTTCAAATCAGAAAAATTATTTTTGAAGATCATAATGGTGCTGATGAAAAATTTACCAATGATGAAATTTTTGAGAAAATAAAAAAGAATGGTGACCTTGATCCATCTTGGATTGTAGATGACGTCGAATCATATTTTAAAGAAATTTGTGATTCTGGTCTTGCAAGAAACATCGCGCAAAATTTTACAACTATATGGCTAAAGCTTTTTGATCCTATTGAAAAACGTCATTGCAATGCTTGTAATTTAGATGTGTATCTTGGAGTATCTGAAAAACAAATTTGTCCAAACCCTTCTTGTAAAGCGTCTATTTAGTTCTGTATTTTATTGCTGCATTCTCTAAGGCTTTAATCATTGGAAGCTTTTCACCTGTGAGATAAAGAACGAGTGCTCCACCTGCAGTGCTAATGTGATCAATTTGCTCTGCTAATCCGTATTTTTTTAATGCTGATGTCAAGTGACCTCCACTCACAATTGTTGTAGCCATAGAGTTTGCAACTGATGTTAGCAAACCCTTTGTTCCATAACTGAAATTTTCTTTTTCAAAAAATCCAGCAGGACCACTTATGAAAACAGTTCCTGCACCTGCAATTAGTTTTGAATAATGATCTACTGTTTTAGGTCCTAGATCGTATATCTTATCTCCACTCTCAAGCTCTCTTACGTCCATCTCCACTCTATCTCCATCTTTGTCTATTGCAATATCTACAGGGGTTGAAAACACATCTGGATATTCTCCGATTAACGCATGTGCTTTTGTAACCACCTCGTCTTCTCTTGAAATTCCAAGTGGATACCTTATTCTTCCCTGTGCTCGCATGAACACATTTCCTATCAGACCTGTGAGTAGAACATGGTCTGCACGACCATTTTGAATCAATAGTTTGATTGCCTCTAGTCTGTCTGATACTTTGGAACCTCCAAGAACAATTACATGTGGTGCCTTTGCAACTGTCATTATTTCATCTAAATTTCTTACCTCTCTTTCTACAATTCGTCCTGCACATGCAGGTAACACATGTGGAAATCCAACTATTGATGGATGTGATCTATGTGCACTAGGAAATGAATCTAATACACACAAATCAAATAATTTTGATAGTCTTCTCACCATAATGGTGTTAGCTGCTTCTGGTGGTGCAAACTCATAATTTTCTTCGGCACATAATCGTAAATTATCTAAAAGTAATATTTCACCGCTCTTCAAATTTTTTATCTCATTTTGTGCAGCAATACCAATTGTATCCTCTACATATTTTATTTTTTTACCAATAAATTTTTCAAGAACTTTTGCATGTTTGTCCATCCCGGTATAGTCTTTATTTCCTACTCTCCCTTGATGAGAAGCAACAACTAACTTTGCATCTTCTAATGATTTTATTGTCTCTATTGCCTCTTCAATTCGTTTGGTACCTGAGATCTCCATTGTTTCAGGATCTATGGGACAATTCATGTCCACTCTCAAAAAAACTGTCTTGCCTTTTAGATCAAAGTCATCTAGCGTGAGTACTTTCACGATTTTTCTATTATTATCTCGGTTAAATTCTTTGAGCCGATCATTTTTCTTTCCTTTGATATTTATTCAACAAATTGTTTTCAATGTTTATCTACTTGAAAAAAATTAAAACCAACATAATTGAGGTTTACATGATTGCAAAATTGGCTATTTGATATTAGATCACGATCATTTGTTTTACTTGTAGTAGGATTTGTGATTTTATCATTGCTTGTTCATTTTCAAATAACCGAGGAATTTGATCAATCCATAATTTCTTATGTTTCTGGTCATGTCGGAAATCCACTTTTCGATACTGCGATGCAGATTATCACTGAAAGTGGAGATTCATTCTACATGCTAGGTTTTGGCGTTTTGATGCTTTTAATAAAAAAAACCAGGAGGATTGGAATTACCCTTATGATCCTGATTGTTTTATCTACTATACTCACTGGATATATCAAATGTGGAATGGATAGAGAAAGACCTGACTTTGATTATGAGGGTGCACCATTTCC
>NZ_AHJG01000236.1:0-1383 GCF_000241145.1 Candidatus Nitrosarchaeum limnium BG20
GCTATCTTTATCTTTGCTTGGTGCTCTCGCATTTAGAGGAGGCACTCTGAGTATTGCTTGGTCATTGCTAATGTTTGGTATACTGTTAACTACGATTGGAGATGTTTGGTATTTTTATCTACAAACATTTGATGCATATGTTGAAGGACATCCTGTTGAATTATTGTGGTATTCTAGTTATTGGGTTATTACTTATGGACTTTACAAACATAAAAAAGCAATTTAGAGAATTTGAGAAGGTACGTATTCTTTTGTAATGTTTCTAGTCCTCTCTAATCTTTTGAGAACAAATCTTGCAGTTTCACTGACATCTGGATTTGGATCGTTTAATGTTTTTTTAATCTCATTTTCTACCTCAAATGCTCGCATCAATCCTAGTGATTCTATGGCTTCATGTTTGACTAATGCACTTTTATCGTAAAATGCAGAATTTACCAAATTTGGTATCTTTTTTCTCATGTTTCTTGCAGCAATTTGAAAGCAGGCTTCATGTTTTACCACTCCATTATCATCATTTTCTAAAATCCATACCATTAGGTCTGCAACTTTGTCAAAAATTGGCTCTTTAGGACCTGCAATCTCTGCAATCTCTCCTGCTAACCATACGGCATCCCAACGTCTAGATTCATCTCGCTCATTTTTTATTATTGGTTCGCAGAACTCTAATCTTTTTTGTAATGGCATCTCACGAACTCGATCCTCATCAATCACTGTTGCGCTCATTCCCATTAATGGGAATTTATCATTAATAACTTTTTATTTGATTTCCATAACGAAAATCATTTATTATTAAGTACTTAAAATGATACATAATGAATGAGATTGATAGGTTTTTTGCAAATTCTGTAGAATCCATTATAGTTGAAAATCTAGGTCATTCAGCTCTTTCAAAAATTAAATCACGTCTATCTGAAAAATTTGGAATTGGTATCTATGAATCCCTCTCGCAATTTAGTAAATTTGATATTGTTTTAAGAGAATTTTTTGGAAAAGGTGCAGATTCAATCGAACGAAAATGTTTTGAATCTATATTATTGTTAGACTCTAAATCTATGAAAAACAATGACATGTATATTACAATTAAAGATAACGACTTGTCAATGCTATTTCTTGAAACATTTGGTGATGAAATGAAAAAGAATATGATAAACTGTGTTACTGACAAGTCCATGACTATATATGAAATACTACGAAAATGCGACATTCCGCAGACTTCGGGGTATAGAAAAATAAAACAATTAATTGAAAATAATTTTTTAACAATTCAAGGTCATGGAACTTCATCTGATGGTAAAAAAATTCCTAAATATACATCTGTTTTTGAAAATATCAAAATAGATATTGAAAAAAATAAAGTTTTGGTATCTGTTAAAATTAAAAAGG
>NZ_AHJG01000235.1:0-3273 GCF_000241145.1 Candidatus Nitrosarchaeum limnium BG20
CAATGATCATGATGGTGTAACTGCAGACTTTGACTGTAATGATAATGATGCTTCAATATACCCAGGAGCAACTGAAATTCCAGGAAATTCTATAGATGAAGACTGTGATGGAATAGCTGCACCATTCCCAGACAATGATCATGATGGTTACACTTCAAATCTTGACTGTAATGATAATGATGCTTCAATCAATCCAGGTGCAACTGAAATTCCAAACGATGGAATTGATCAAGATTGTAATGGTTCTGACTTGGTTGTACCTTGGACTATAACTGGATACTACAATCCTGTTGACATGAATGTTGTTTTAAACAACATAAAGAGTGGTCAAACTGTACCATTAAAGTTTGAAGTATTTGATGGTCCAACAGAAAAGACTAGTACATCTGTAATTGCATCAATTACTCAAAAACAGGTAAGTTGTTCTAATCTTACTACTCAAATATCTGCACCCGTTGATATAACTACCACTGGTGGCACATCTCTCAAATATGATTCCTCAGGACAATTCCATGCAAACTGGAAGACTCCATCAGGTAAAGCAAATACTTGTTGGGAAGTAAAAACTACAACTACAAATGGCCCAAGCATATCTGCTTTCTTTAAACTAAAATAATCTAAAGATAATTTTCATTACATTCTAAACCCTTAAGTTTTCAAAAAATTTTAAAAAATTATTGAAGCCAGTTAGCATGATTTTGATATCTATTGCAGTTATCACAATTATTGGTGCAATACTTGGATTGCAGCAATTAGTAACTTGGCAAGCTCAGTCAGCATTTGATCAATTCACTTCTCAAACTCAAGAAGAGTCTACAGTAACCATCATACAACCATCTCTACCCGAATGTACCGGAAATGCAAGATGCATCAAAGGACTGGTAACCGATGTAATTGATGGTGATACAATCAAAGTAGATGGACAATCAATTAGATTTGCACTCTCATCAGCACCAGAACTAAACGAATCAGATGGAAAAATAGCTAAAGATTTCATCAATGGAATATGTCCTGTTGGATCTTCCGTAACAGTTAATGAGGATGATGGACAAACAAAAGGCAGTTATGATAGAATTTTAGGTGTGATATATTGTAACGGAGAAAATCTAAACGAACAGTTACTAGAATCAGGTTATGGTAGTATGAGTACAGAGTTTTGTTCTGTAAGTGAATTTTCAAATAGCGAGTGGGCAAAAAAATATGGATGTTAATCCTTAAGTTTGACATTATCATTTATCTCATCATGAAGAAAACCACCAAGGGTGCCATAATTCTAGTTATTAGTATTGCAGCATTTTACACAGTAATGATGACTCTACTCAGTACGCCTTTTTGGGGATATTAGATTTTTAAAAATCACACCAAGAATAATGCCAAGAAAATTAATACACAAATAACTGGTATTGCCTTTCTCATCTTTGCATTTACTTTAACTGCTTCTTCTTCACGCTTGTGATCAATTAGTCTCATTTGAATTACCATTGAAAGTAGATTATTGAGAAACAAAGCATATGCAATAATCATTATCTTGTCAAATAGAGTCAGATATCCAATTGGTGGTAATTGATTTGCTGCATTAAGATGAGCTGCCACTGCTGCAAGTAATGTGGATGCTCCCAACCCTATTCTTGCAGTAAAGTTTGTCGGACTCATCCAAAATGCAAGCATTGCAATAGTTGTGATGATAATTACTGGTAACATGGTCTTCAAAAATGAAGATAATGGAAATCTCTCCATCTCTAGTGAAAATACATATCTTGAATATTCTGAATCGTCAGAATATTTGTGAATTGTAACATCAGAGTTTGTAGATTGGAGATTCCATCCTGGAATATTCACTAGATCATCTACACCGCTCTCTTCAAGGTCTGGAACAAATTCAAAAGATTTCATGTCTTCTGTTCCTTCTATTTCTACTGTTAGCAATATTTTTTCAAATGGATAATTTCTAAAGTCCATATTTTTTTGAAATATTCCCTTCACTCTTGCTTCATAGTAATTTTTTTCTACTGTGATTGGCTCTACAGTTGCTTTACCATTCATAAATTCAATTTTTGGTTTTGTTTCAATAAAGTTAGCATCATCAGACTTTATCCAAATGTAAAAGTCCAGATCATAGGCTCCATTCTGAAGATCAATTTTGCCTACATTTAGAAGATAAGTTCCTATGGTGTATGTTTTTTTATCTGATTCAGTTTGTGCAATTGCGTTAGGAATGGCAATTACACATGATAATACAAGTAATAGTGCAAAAAATGAGCGTGTAATTTCCATTGTCAAGATATTCTATTTTTCTTCTATAAATAGAAACACTATCACTTTTCCTAAAAAATATTCTCAGAATTGTAGATTTATTTTTATTTTATTTGTATGAATCATACATGTGGATAATGCCAAAGTTGCACTAATTACTGGTTTTTGTATTGTAGTATCTTTGTCTGTTATACTTTATTTTGTTAGATGAATTACTCTTTAAGTAATTTCTGAATCATTACTTCGACATTTCCTGACTGTCCAAAGGATACGTTTCGTAAAATTCCTTTTCTATCTACTAGTATCATTGATGGAGTTCCTTGTAAAGCAAATTTCTCAAATGTCTCAGCAGAGTATTCTTTGGTCTTCATGTAATCTTTGACTCGCTGGATAATCTGTTTTCTGTATTCTTCTGGTTGAGTGTCAAACTCTGGGATTTGTCCGTAGATAAACTGCATAACTTTTTCATCGCTAATCTTTCCGTCTGTCTTTACTAGTTTGTCCATTGCCAATGGAAATGGAATTTTATAAGATAATTTGTTTCCTGGTTGTAACTGACCATACATCGATAGTGCTTCTTTAGTATCTCCAACAACTTCGCCTGTCTCTGCTAACATCTTTAGATTATCCAAAGTGTTTTTGTCATAATCCTCAAATGCTGTTGCCAGTCCTATCACTCGCACGCCATCATCTTTGTATTTGTTGTAGATGCTTATTGCCTCTGGGAGTGCATGCATAAAGCAACCTGGACAATTTACCTGAAATACCTCAACTAGAACAATGTGATCTTTTTCCTGATCAAAGTTTGTTGGAGCCCCTTGGACCCACTCAGATACTGCAAAATTTGGTGCTTTTTGTCCTATTGCTACACTCATTGTTCATTATGGAATTTTTTTCCATTAAATAGATAACGCATATTCAAAATATCTTCGAAAAATGGGGTAACCTAATATAGGAAATAAAAAACCTGAAAACAAAATGCAGGCAGTCACTCAAGACAGATTAAGTCTCTTTGCAGAG
>NZ_AHJG01000234.1:0-1483 GCF_000241145.1 Candidatus Nitrosarchaeum limnium BG20
GCTTGATTTTCTTAGTGATTACATCGAAGTACTTTATGGTGAACCTGCAGCGTATGGAGTAGTGTCTAGTGTATTATCAACTAAAATTGGAATCAATGTTTTCCTTGATGGTTATCTTCCTACAGAGAATGTTAGATTTAGAGATAAGAAATTTTCTTTTGATGTTTCTTCTTCGTCAACGGATGAATTTCAGGAAGGAAGTGAAATTATGTCATATCCAAAATTGGAGAAGAAGTATTCATCATTCTCAGTTTCAATTGAGCCTGGTAGAGTAAGAAAAGGTGAGGTATTAGGGATAATGGGTGCAAACGCTCTTGGAAAGACTACATTAATGAAAATGATTGCAGGTGTAGAAAAACCAGATGTAGGTGAAATTGATAAAAAAATAAAAATTGCATACAAGCCACAATATCTTCAAAATGATATCGATGCTGAAGTTATTGCATTGTTAGATAAGGCAAATGGCGGTACAATTGAAGGAAGTCAGGAAGAAGAACAAATTCTAGAACCATTAAAAATTAAAAAACTATACAACAAATCAGTAAAGAATCTATCTGGAGGGGAACTACAAAAAATCTCTGTTGCATCGTGTCTTTTACAAAAAGTTGATCTTTATGCACTAGATGAACCATCTGCATTCTTAGATGTAGAAGATAGGATAACTATAGCGAAGTTCTTACAAAAATTTGTAAGATCTTTTGGAAAAACAGCAATTGTCATAGACCACGATATACAACTAATGGATCTTATATCAGACTCCATGATAATTTTTGAAGGAGTGTCAGGATTGTCGGGTCATGCAACATCTCCAATGCCAAAAGCAGATGCAATGAACCAGTTTTTGAAATCACTTGATATGTCATTTAGGAGAGATGAAAAGTCATTGAGGCCACGAGTAAACAAACTAGAGAGTAGATTAGACAAAGAACAAAAAAGTTCAGGAAATTTCTATTACAAGAATTGACACGAATGCTAAAGAAAGCATTAGAAAATATTCTTACTTCAAAAGAAAGTCAAGAACTTATTTCATCTTTTGATCAAATTGGAGACATAATCATAGTTAGAATTCCAGATTCATTATTATCAAAAAAAGAACTTATAGGTGAAACTCTATTAAATGAAGTAAAGATTGCAAAAAGTGTTTTTTATCAATCATCTCCAGTTGAGGGAGATTTTCGAACCAGAAATCTAGAGGTCATAGCAGGTGAAGACAAGACAGAAACAGAATACAAAGAATTTGGTTGTAAATTTACAGTAGATGTTGAAAATGCATTTTTTTCTCCAAGATTATCTACAGAAAGGGAAAGAATTTCTAACTTGGTTCAAGATGGTGAAACTGTAGTCAATATGTTTGCAGGAGTAGGTATGTTTTCAATTATGATTGCAAAAAAGAAAAAATGTACAGTCTACAGCATAGACATTAATCCAATTGCAGCAAAACTTTGTGAAAGAAATATTCTCTCAAATAAAATATTAGGAAATG
>NZ_AHJG01000233.1:0-1778 GCF_000241145.1 Candidatus Nitrosarchaeum limnium BG20
TTTTTTACTCTTGCAATTGGAATTATCTGTAGTATTCCAAATGTCATTAACATCAAGACCATTCCTGCAATTGGTGGAAGCAAATACTCGATTATTACAGGCTGAATACTGACAAATTGAGATACAATTATCCCTATTATTCCACCACATATTCCTGCAATTAAACTAAAAAAAACCATGCTTGAAACATACACTTCAAATGGAATTGGCATCATAGAATGTTTGATTGATTTTTCTAGAGGTTTTAATTTTGGATAAAGAAATCTAATATGCTCATTTAGCAATTTGTAACTGTAAACATGAATCACGCCAACTGATTCTTCTTTTTTTTGTTTTGCTAATGTGGTTTTCATTTACATCTCTATCCTTTTTCTTTCATAGTATCTTTCAGGATCTGAATAATACTCCATAATGTTATTGGATACCTCTTTATGATCACGAATATCATTTCTTACCATCCATTCTAATGCAGTTTTTCTTTTTGTTAATTCATAATTGATTTTATCATCTGTATCGCCATCACGTTCTTTGATTTTGCTAAACACTACACTATTTCCTGCATATTCATGCTTGTCATCTCTTGGATTCCATTTGAATATCTCATGTGTTTTTATTTCTCCTGTTTTTTGGTTAATTCCATCTATCTCAGAAACTTGAATTATTCTTCTAGCTGATTTTTCACCAATTCTAATTTTAAGCTGTAATGTAATTAAATCAAGACTATTAGAAATCAAAGTTTTGGGAACATCCATAGGTGATGATGTTAATCTTGTTAATGTAGCATCCACTGAATCTGCATGTATTGATGAGTATCCACCATGACCTGTCGCCATTGCTTGAAATAATGTATATGCTTCTCTTCCTCTTGTTTCTCCAACAATTATGATATCTGGTCTTTGTCTTAATGCCGCTCTTAGAAGATCAAACTGATTAATCTCACCAATTTGCTTATCCGTAAAACTTTGTCTTGAAACTGCTGGAATCCAATTTTCATGTGGTAGGTTAAGCTCTTGTGTATCTTCTATGCTTACTACTTTTTGTCCTGGTCGGATAAATGTCGCCAATGCATTAAGTGCAGTAGTTTTACCACTTGCAGTTCCACCAGCAACAAGCATTGTAGCACGTTTTTCAGCAAGATACCACATATATGCAGCGATATCTATTGACATTGTTCCGAATTTAATTAAATCGATTACGGTAATAGGATCTGCTCTAAATCGTCTGATTGTAAATGTACTTCCTCTCTTAGTAATTTCATGTCCTAATGTTAGATTGATTCTACTCCCACCTGGTAATGATGCATCGATAATTGGATCTGCGATTGATACATGTTTTCCACACATATATGCCATTTTTCTAGCAAAATTATTTAGTTCTGATTCTTTTTCAAAAATAATGTTTGTTGGAATTGATTCATGTTCTCTATGCCATACATAAATTGGTATGTTTGTCCCATCACAACTAATTTCTTCAATCATATGATCTCGCATTAGTGGTTCTATTTTTCCGAGATAAATGAAATCTCTAACTGCAAAATAATTAATTTTTTCAATGTTTTTTGTAGATATTTTTAATCTGTATTTTTTAATCATTGCTGATATCTTGTTTTTTAATCTTCTCTCAGCATCTTTTTTAGATTTAATTTCTCCCAACGATACTGAGAGCTCTGTCATCAGCAACTTTTTAATAATTTCAAAAGCTTTTTGATCTCTTTCTGATAATATCGGTTCAATTATTTGATATCTTAATCCTCCTTTTGCTGATTGATCTTTAATTAT
>NZ_AHJG01000232.1:0-7324 GCF_000241145.1 Candidatus Nitrosarchaeum limnium BG20
GGAGGGTAAAATTTCAGAATTTCTTTTTAAAAAGTTTGGAGGCACAACTGCAAAATTTACTTGGGTTGGTGGTGAAGATAAGGACAGCTTGGTGTTAGGATCTGGTCGTCCCTTTTTTGTTAAACTTCAAAATCCATTCAAACGAAAAATTTCAATTCCAAAAAAGATAATTTCTGATTCTGTTATTATTAATAATTTCAAAATTATTTCAGATCCTCCGATAATTCCTATCCGATTTTATTCCTCAATACGTCTAGAAATTTCTACTGAAAATGATATTTTAGCCGTAAATATGAAAAAATTGAAGGATATTACAGGCAAACCTGTTGTAGTATATGAAAAATCAGGAAAGCGCTCTGAAAAAATCGTCTCTAATTTAAAATACAAAAAGACCTCAAAAAATCATTTTACTCTATTTATCAAAGCAGAAGGTGGATTACCAATAAAGCGATTTGTTGATGGGGATGATGTGACTCCTGGTATTAGTCCCTTGTTGAATGATAAATGCACATGCGAATCGTTTGATTTTCTCGAAGTTGACCTGAAATGATAACAATTAACTAATCCCTAATTTTGTAGATTTATCATGCCCATGAGAAAAAAAGGTAAACACGAACGACGTGCAGATCAAAGAGCTGACAGACGAAGAAAAAAGACGGCAAAATCCGGAAAACCAAAGTCTAGATAGGATTAACATTTTTACGTTCAATTTGCTCCAGATTATTCATTGGATCCGTTAATTCGAATTAAAGATGCACATACTAAAGGACTAATCCCAGATGATGTCTTTGATCTAGTTCTCAAACGTTTTCATATTGTTACTGAAGGTATCAAAAGAATTGAAAAAGCATCTGGAATCCTATATCCTACTGCTTACATAGAGCCCTCGATTGTTATTTCATCTCCAAATCCAAATTCTTATGAGTTTGGAATATTGTTTGCACGTACACTACCTGTATTTTATGATGAAAAATTCCATGCTGTGATTCAAATTTCAGCTCCTCTAATTGCATATGGTCTAAAAGGCACAATTCACGCTATATTGGCTCATGAGTTTTTACATTTTCTTGATCTTACAAGAAAGATTTCAAAAATGGGTATGCTTTCAGATGAAATAACTGGAAATTTATTTGAAAGTGTGTATGCAGATGAAACAAGGTTATTTGATCCGAAGGTTGTCTTTAACGATAGAACTTTGTTAAATCATATCACAAAACGATTTCCTGCAGGTTTTAAAGATTACAAACTTGAGGATAAAGTAATTAAATTTTGGTTGGAGAAAAATCTGCCAAAAATAAATATTTCACTTGATTCTAACACTGTAAAACTATCTGCAGAATCCTTATCTAAAATAAAACTGGATCCCGCCTTCTTACAAAAATTAGACCAATTAGAACAAAAAAGTGCTAAAGTAAAAACAAAAAAACTCTATTGATAAGATTATTCCTCATGTTTTACTATTATGTGTATTTTTAAATTAATTATTTTTCAAGTTTTGAAATGATATCTTTAATTTTAACAATTATGCTTGTGTAATCTGCACCTGGATCTGTACTAAACAAAAAGAGATTCTTGTTTAGTTGCAAACTAATTAAAATTACATTTTCGTATTCAATGATTGCAAGTTTTTCTTTTCCAAATTTATAAGATAGATTCTGTAGACGTGTCCATCTTTCAAATGTATAATGGATTGACATTTTTCCTTCATCTGGATTTAGTAGATTTGCATCATCACGACTTTTTTCAACAATTAAATCTCCTTTAGAATCCAAAACACCTGTAAATCTTACATGTGGATCTACTTTTAAAACATCAATGCATAATTTTTCAAAATCCATTTCTTTATCGTTCCTTCTTACTCCAAATTCTCTTACTATTATATTTTATTTGAATTTTTATTGTACTGTGTTCTGACAATTGATTAATTTTTTAATAATGTAAAATATTTAATTAATTTTTTATTGATTAAATTCTGTTAAACCACATTTTCCACAAGTATTTCTATCCTTATGTTTTGACATGAAAACCCCTTTTCCACATCTGGAACAATTTTTTCTACCTCTTGTTAGTTTATCTCCTTCAATTTTGAAATATTTGTAGACGTTTGGACTAGAACCTTTCTTCCCTTCTGCTGCTTTTTTTCCGGCCATTACTCAGTTGTCTCCGGCTTTGTTTCTGTATTCTCTGCAGCACTTGTTGCTTCGGCTTGTTTTGCTTTTGCCTTTTCTAGTCTCTCCATTATTACTGGGTTGATCTGTTTTTTTGCAAGTTTCTCATCGTCATAAACATAGAAAGTTCCAGTGATCAATGGTTTTCCTACATGAGTTTTCAATCTCATTGGGATTACTACTTTGCCTGAAAGTTTGAATTCTTTTGTAATCATATCTACTGCTTCAAGTTTCTTGAGCTTTCCTCCCAATCCGGTAAAATCACAAACTAATTCCCTTCTTGATAAAAAGGCATTATTTACGTCATTTACCTTCTGAATGATGGACATGTATCAAAAATCCTTCAGATATTTCATATAAACCTTGATTGAAATTAGAGAAGAAATTTAAGAAATCTCAGTAAAATAACCATATGGAACGATATATGATTCATTTAAAAAATAATGGATATGGACCATCTCATTCATCTGATCTTGTTCATAGAGCAAGAGATCTTTGTTCCGATATTGATGCATCAGTTAGAGTTGCACGTGTAGCTACTAACTTTTTAGAATTTGATGTGTCTGTAGATCCCATCAATTTGGATACTGTAATTAAAAAATTAATTCCACTAGGTGAATTAGATAACATTCGTCATGTATTTGAAGAAAAAATTGAAAAAGAGGAAGGTCTCAAGGATGGGATTTATTATTTTAACAATGAACGATTTTGGGAAAGTCATGAATCATTGGAGGGTGTATGGAAACAGTGCTATGGTCGAGAAAAAGAACTTGTTCAAGGTATTATTCTTCTTGCTGTGGCCTTTGCACATGGACAAAAAGATGAAACTGGTGTAGGTGTTGGTATGCTAAGTCGTTCATTAGAAAAATTAGGTGATTCTCCAGCAGTTTATGGAAGTATAGATGTTGAAAGAATTAGAAATAAAATAAAAGAAATGCAAAAGGCTAATACCTTAGCTATATTTGCGATTTAATTAAATTAAGAGATGTTTTTACTACGTCTGCTCCTTGTATTAGACCTATACTTCCTTTCTTAGCTTGGTTCTCCGTCATTCTAGTTGTTCCATCATTTTTAATGAATTTTCCTGACACTAATAATGGTACAGGGTCATCACTATGGCCTTTGTTTATACATGGTGTTGAATGATCAGCTGAAATTACTATTGCCACTTTATTGAAATCAATATTTTCAAGTAGTGTTTTGAAAAATCTATTATCTATTTCTTCAATGTTTTTCATTTTTCCAATTGCATCGCCGTCATGACCAAATTCATCTGGTCCCTTAATGTGAACATAAATTGCATTTTCTGTTTCCATTGCTTTTGCAGCAACTTTAGCTTTTTCTTCATAATCTGTTAGTCCCCCGGCTGCAAATCCTTTCATTTTAAGTACTTCTGAAATTCCAAGCTCAACTGGCATATCTACAATACATGAGAAATTCATCTCATACATTTCATTGATGGGCTTTACATCTGGATATTTGTTACCTGCATCTCTTAGTAAAATACAACTGAGGCTTTTCTTTTTAGCATTGATTCTTTTCTTATTTGTAGAACTTTCTTTCATAATTTTTGTTGATTGCTCTGTAAATTCATTAACTAATTTTGCTGTCTTCTTTGCATTTTCTGTCTCATCTAGAGGTAAACATTTCTCAATTCGCAAGAAATCTCCCACAGCTTTTGCTATCCCCATACCATCAACTCTGGCATATGCAGGATCTGTATTGGTTATTTGTGATGAAAGCTTTTCACCCTCAGTTCTAATTCTTACCGTTACTCGATGACCTATTGTAGGTGATACAACTACTGATGTATTTGGAAATGAAAATTTAATTTGATCTTCAATCTCCTTTGCTATTCCATCGGCATCCTCTCTTTCTATGTGCCTTCCTGCTCTTCTATCGATAATGATACCTTCATCATTTAATGTGGCATAATTACCTCTTAATGCCAAATCACCATCTTTAAAATCAATACCAACACCTATCGCCTCTATTACTCCCCTACCGGCATAATCGTCATGATGAAATTTGTACCCTAACATATTGAAAACTGCAATATCTGATTCTGGTGCGATTCCTTTTCCTACTGATATTACCTCTCCAATCACTCCATTCTTTGCTAATTTGTCCAAAGTTGGTGTGTTGGCAGCTTCAAGTGGAGTTTTTCCATTTAAATCTGGATGTGGAAGGTCTCCAACTCCGTCTAAAAGAACGTAAATCATGTGAATGTCTGAATTTTTTATATTGCTCATATTTGCCAACTTTTTTTTGCTCTCCTTTAAATCTTGCATCAATAGTTGCGATCAAAACAAATCTTTCATTATGTTGAAAATTTGATTTGATATTTTTTCTAAAAATTGTTTTTGTTTAGTAACTTACACAATCAAATATTCTACACTTGTTTTTTATTTTTTAATTTTTTAGTATATTGGAAAACGTTTTAACATACATGCACTTCAAGTATGAATTATGGGGGATATGCGCAAAGATTATGTTTCTGAGCGTTTTATGATAGTCTCTAAAAAAGATGACAAAGTTATCGACCCAAAAAAATCTCCATTTGCTCCTGGTAACGAATCTATGACAAACCCCTCTGTTTTATCTCTGGTTGCAAAAGATGGAATGCTTCAACGTCTTCAAGATAGTGAAGACGAATATGTTGAGGGTTGGTCAATTCGAGTTTTTGAAAGTAAAAATCCTATAGTTTCAATAGAAACTGAAAACTCCTACAGTGATAGACCTCATTATAGTGAACCCTCTTATGGTTATCATTACATTGTAGTTGCTTCCCCCAAAGAAAAGGACACTTTAGCTACCATTGATACTGAACAATGGTCAAATGTACTAGTTGTTGTTCAAGATAGATTACGTTGGTTGTATACTCAAAAAGGTGTAACATACGTCTCAATTTTTGCTGATCAAGGTGAGACCGCTGGCAGTCAAAACCCACATCCTCACTTGAATATTCTAACGTTTTCTACAATTCCTCCAATTATTGAAGAAGAGGCAGAGGCATCTTACAAAATTCTCAATGAAAAAGGCGTGTGTCCAATGTGTCAAATTGTTAATGAAGAAATGGGTGGTCCAAGACAAATTATCCAAACTGAAGGTTTTATAGCATATTGCCCATGGGCTCCATCATATCCTTTTGAATTTTGTATTTCTCCAAAAAAACACACGACTAGTTTTTCTAAAATCACTCAAAAAGAAATCAATGACCTGTCACTTATTTTAAGAGCTACTCTTGGGGGATTATCCAAAACCATTAAAGATGTTTCATATAATTTGGTGTTTCATTTATCTCCTGAAAAGAAAAATAGTAGACAAATTCATTGGCATATTGAAATTTATCCAATCACTAAACCTTGGTCAGGTCTTGAAAGAGGATATGGTATTTTTCTCAATGATTTATCTCCTGAACAGGCAGCAGAAAAACTTGGAGTCTCTTGCAGAAAAGAATTAGCCAATCTAGTCGGTATAGTTTGAATGGTTTAATTATCAACCTGATTTGTTAATATCATGTCACTAGAAAAATGGAGTGCTATTGCAAGTGTTGGACTTTTTGCAATGTTTGTTGGCGAAATGATCTCGATTTATTATTTTATGATGGATACTCCTTCTAATTTGGAATTTGCTGTTGCTTTTGAACCAGCTCCAAAAATTCTACAGTTCATTTCTATTGGAGTTGCACCTGCATCGATTTTAGCTGCTCTTTCGTTTATCCTCTCAAGACGTTATGGCTCAAAACCAATTGGTTCGATGATCATTGCTGGAGGAATAATTCTGTTAATTGGAATGGCGTATTGTTATACTCTCTTAGATAAATTAACTCCCACGTACATTGTTGATACTGTGATCATCACACCTCTTCTTTTCATGGGTGTTTCCATTCCTGTAATGGTCTTTGGTGTAATTCTTTTTAGAATCAACAAAAAGCGTCCAAAAAAAGAATATTTCTAATCGTGATCAAATCTTAACGCATTGGCATTATGTTTAAAGCCTAATTTCTCGTAAAATGGTTTAACCTCATCGGTACAATCTAAAATAGTCTTGTAGCATCCATTATCTTTTGCAATTTTTAAAAGATGTTCGATTATTTTTTCACCAATTCCGTTTTTTTGATATTTTTTATCAACCACAACATCTTCTATGTGGCCAACTTTGCCTCCTTTATGAATAAATTTTGTTTCAATTAATAATGTAGTTGATCCAACAATTTTGCCGTCTAGCACTGCTACTGCAATTATGTGATCTGGATTGGAATTAATTTTTTCAAATATTTTTTCAGCTTTTTCATTGCTAATATCACTTGCCTTGCGAAGAGAGTCCAATGATGATAAAAAACCATTCCTGAGATCTTCTTTCTGTAATTTTCTAATTGTTATGTCGCTCATTTTTTCTAATCATATGTTTCCAAGTTTTTGGAGATATTCTTGATTTGCTTTTCTGTATGATGCTTTATTTCCAATATCTAAAAATCCTTTTTTAGAAACAATACTGTTGACTGATTTATTCTTGGCCATGACTTTTTTTAATAAATCATCCATTCCATATGGCTTGTTGTTTGGAATCATTTGCAATATTTCTGGTTCCATAACATAGCAGCCCATATTGACATTGGCCTTTATCTCTGGTTTTTCATTCCATGCAATTACTTTGCCTGATTTTGTAGTTTCAATTACTCCGTAGGGTAAGTTAGTTTTGTATTCATAAAGACTCATTGTTACAAATGATTTTTTTTGTTTGTGTTGTTTTACCATACTTCTTAAATTAAAATCAAATATGGAATCTCCATACATACAAACAAAAGTCTCATCGATGAATTCCTCGGCAGTTTTAAGCTGACCTGCAGTAGCTAATGGTCTGTTGGCAACTGCATACTCTATGTTTACTCCAAATCGTTTTCCATCTTCAAAATAATCCTCGATGGATTTTTTTAGATAGCTCACACACAGCACTACTGATTTAATGCCATTTTTCTTTGTCCAGTCTATTAGGTGTTCTAAGATTGGTTTTTCACCTAATGGTAACATTGGTTTTGGGAGAAATGTTGTATATGGTTGGAGCCTGGTTCCTAACCCTCCTGCTAGAATTACTGCTTTCACAAATCTCTATTTGAGATATGGCTATTTATGTTCAAGTATGTAATTCTATTC
>NZ_AHJG01000231.1:0-9955 GCF_000241145.1 Candidatus Nitrosarchaeum limnium BG20
CTGTTATATTTTTTACTTCTATTAATTGGGCCCATTTAATAACACATAAAAAATTAAAATTTGTAAAACCCAAATTATGGAGATTTTAAAATGAATGTGATTGAATCGTTAAAAAATGAAGTATGTATTCTAATGTCTAATGATACTGCACATGATTTTGAACATGTCATGAGGGTTTTCAAAAACGCTCAACGTATTTGTAAAAAAGAAAAAGTTAATGAAAAACTCGTTTTAAGCGCTGTTTTATTACACGATATTGTATCTTATCCAAAATCTGATAAACGCTCTAAATTATCATCTGTAAAAAGTGCAGAAAAATCAAAAAAGATTTTAAAAAAATTTGATTATACAAAACAAGAGATTCAGATAATTTCTGATGCAATTCGTGATCATAGTTTTTCTCAAAATAAAACCCCTAAAACTATAGAAGGTAAAATTCTCCAAGATGCCGACAGACTAGATGCCCTTGGGGCAATAGGGATTGCTAGGGTGTTTGCTGTTGGAGGCTCTGAAAAAAGACCATTTTACAACATTTCAGATCCTTTCTGTAACCATAGGGCCCCAAATGACAAAGTTTGGACTCTGGATCACTTTTATCGTAAATTACTCAAATTGGAGTCTCTTATGAATACAAAATCAGGTAAAACTGAGGCTAAAAAACGGACTAAAATATTAGAATCTTTTTTGAATCAACTAAAAAATGAAATAAACTAGTTCTCTAGTTTTTCTTTCCTCTGGCCCTTGTTCTTAAAACTGCCTTGCAACAGATACATCTTGTATCATCTACTGACAAAAATATTCCGCAGAAAGTACATCTCTTCTGTCCAATTTCATATCGAATCTTGTTAGGAACTGGTTCTGCCTTGTGCATTTGGCATATTCCTCTACATGTTCTACCCATTAAATTTCACCTCCAATGCATTTTGTGATTTCTTTAGATCTATCTCTGATTGTAACTGCACTAATTCCTGATACCTCGGAAATTTTCAACTGTGAAACTTTTTCTTTGTTTTTTAGTGATGCCAAATGAACTACTGCAGCTGCCATTGACATTGGATTTTTGCTAGTTGTAATTCCTTTTTTTTCAGCAATACTGAGAATTTTAAAAGCTAACCTCTGAGTTTTCTCTGACACACTAGTAGCTTTGGCAAGTCTTGTTACAAATTCATCTGGTTTGTATGCAATTGGATGAATATCTAATTCTTTTACTAGAAATCTGTAAATTCTTTGTAGATGTTTGGTTTTTACATTTCCGGCATCTGCAATATCATGAATAGTTCTAGGCGTGTTGGTTAATCTACATACTATGTAAGTTGTAGCGCAAAGAATTACTACTGTTGATCTCCCTCCTAGTATTTTTTTTGCAGAAATTTTTCTAAACCAATAAGCTGTTTGTTCTACTACTGACTCAGGTAATCCTAATTTTGCTCTCAATCCATCAAGTAATGTAAATGCCTTTTGAAATGATTGAGTTGATGAACTCGAGGATCTACTATTTCTATCCCACATACGTAAACGATAAAACAAAATACGATTTTGCTTGAAATTGATTTGCCTGTAGAATCTTTATTTTGTGCTTCAATTATTGTTGGTAAGCCTCTGTCTGCCATCTTTAAGGAAATTCTTCCACCCACTCTACTATTCAAATACCCATCATCAGTAAATCCTGAATTCTCTAGTCTTGTTTCCCAAGACTTTTCAGCTAAAACCACCCCACAACTACTACATGCTATTTCACCAGTAATCTCATCTGTAATGACATTGCTTCTCTTACAACTACTCTGGTGAACTAACTTTGTTAACAATTCTTCAACCTTTGTTGCAAGAAATCTTTTTCTCCAATAGTGCTAAGATTATCTAATTGTTGCATCTTAGATGTAATACGTGTTTTAATCATATAAACAACAATTGAAAATTTTACTAGTGGTAATTGTACGACTTACCGTGGTTTACTATTGATCACTGATTATGAATTAATGATTTAATGAAAACCAAAATTTTTTACAGTTGTAGCACTGCATTTTCCATTTAGATGAATCATTATTTTCTTTAATTATTTCAAGCACTCCAAAATTTTTAGAAGAGCACGTGGGGCATCCTTCATCTTTCATTATTCATACATCTTTCATTCGTTTAGAGTAATCATAGGTGTTTAATTTTTTAGGTGTTATTTCAATTGCAACTTCTGTATCTGAATTTCTTTTTAAGAATTCTGACAACGTAGAAATTTTTTTACCCAAATACTTGTCAATTAAAATATTCAAAATATTTTCTCCAATACTTTCTACTATTTTTGCTTGACCATAACCTCTAATTCCTTTATAGGGTGGATTATCAGCTGCAATTTCAAATCCAACTGTTGGATTATTTTTCAAATATGATACAATTTTTGCCTTTTTTTGGGTTGCACAATAAATTTTTCCATTTTCCATAATATACCATAAAGAAATTACTACAGGGTATCCTGCTGATGTGATACAAGCCAGTCTTATTGGAATCTTTGTATCATTAAGTATAGTTTCAATTTTTTGAGAATCTGTTTTTTGCATCATATACTAATACAATACTTCTATTAACTTGAAGTATATTAATAATTTAAAAAAAATAACTAGTGCTAAATTTTAATTTGCAAATGTTTACTTATTTTATTTATTGTTCTAGGATCTTTTTCATAATAAAATAAAAAAATTTTATTTACTATAGAAAATTTGTAAATAAAACTAACCCTGCAACTACTGTACCTATCATTACAGCACCTATGATGACAAATAATTTTTTACCGCTCATAGGTTCTTTGTATTGTTTTTCTTGATTCATAATCTTATTTTTTTTAATTCTATATAAGATACCAAAAAAATCATAACTAGTGCTAACTTGAATGTAAAAATCAAGTAAAATCAATATTTGTTGGCACTATGGGCTATTAACTTTTTTAATAAATATCAGCAATGCATAACGGTAGTGTATTATGCCTCATGTGGTATTTGATAAAAAAATCGATTTATTCGATTTTTCTAAAAATTTTGTACCTATTTTCCAAAAAACTCCAATATTGATTAAAATCTCATCTATCTTTGTTGAACAAAATGGCCTCTCTGCTTTATTCCCCACAGTGGTTATTGATGAATCTCATCAAGAATTTTTAATCGAAATTTCTACAACCAAAGAAAAAACCACCGTTAGATTATATCCTGGTACAGATCCTGAAAAAACAGACGGTGTAAAATCTTCTTTGGCGTTATTATCAAATAACTTACAAAAGATTTTTCCTCAAGTCAAAATAATTCGTTCTAACATATTTGAATTTCTTGAAAGTACGAGTTCAAATTGAATGAATTTAGACTTATCCAAAATTCTGTATTGCCTCCAAATAAAATTTTTGAGATAAGTGTAGACATTAAAAATTTTCATCATATTTTGCCAAATAATTTTAAATCTCTAAAAATAATTAAAAATGATAAAAGTGAAAAAATTGTAATTGAAAAAATAAAATTTCTTGGATTTAGTACTAGTGTTAAAACAAAACATGTTATTATTCCTCCAAGTCTTCATTATGTTTTCATCTTGAGTGGCCCTCTAAAAGGTTCATTTTTTATTGAATCATATAAAAAATCAGAAATTGGTACTGCGATAATTATTGATGTATATCTAAAATTTTTTGGATTCATGAATGGTTTTAGTTTTCTAAATAATTACATTATTAAGAGAATGTCTTCAGTTATGGGGGAATTTATCAAGGTAGCTGAGATTAAAGTTCATTCTGAAAATTTTAATAATGAGTAGTAGTTAGCACTATTAAATTTAGTTAGCACTTGTATAAATAATTTAAAATCAAACAAAAATATGGTAAAACCAATTTGCATAATAGGTACCGGAATAGGGGGTTTGACCACTGGAACACTTCTTGCTAATGAAGGCTATGCTGTGAAAATAGTTGAAAAGAATTCAAAATTAGGAGGTAGAACTGTTTCTATGAAATTCAGAAATCATATTTTAGATAATGGTTTTCATATAATGCCCTTTTACAAAAAATCTGCAATTTTTACAGTTTTAAAATTGGTAGGTATCGAGAACAGATTAAATCTTACAACTGTGGATAAAATTTCATTTTTTTCTGATACTGGGTTTCACAAGTATCCAAAGGGTATGGGTGATTTGCTGCGACTTTCATTAATTCCTTTTAAGAGTAGAATTTCTTTGTTGAAAATACTACTCCCTATGGCATTTGCATCAATGCAAAAAACTGAATCTAGGGATAATCTTTCTTTAACTGAAGTAACTAAAAATCTAGATCCTAAATCTAATGCTTTTTTTGAAGCTGTATGTATGCTGGCATTTGCTGATTCCTCTGAACATATATCATTAGGTGAATTTGCAAGGACCATAATTCGAGCAAATCCATTCAAAGGTGGCACAAGTGAATTTGCTTATCCTGTTGATGGCGGCTATGATTCTATTTCGAAAGTTTTAGCTAATTTCATACAAGAAAAAAATGGTGAAATTAATCTAAATACATCAGTTAAGAGAATTGTAATAGAAAATTCTGTAGTAACTGGGATAGTTACTTTTGATGATAAACTCATTAAAACTAACTGTGTTGTTGTATCATATCCTGCATATCTAGCATTAAATGAATTATTTGAAAAAAATATCATCGATGATAAATTTATTAAAAAAATAGATCGATTAAATAAAAAAACATCTGTAGTAGAAGTCCACTTTGCTCTCAATTCCAAATTAGACTCTAGACAAGTTGTATTTCCAGTTGGCGATAATTACGTTACAAAAGGCATTTTTTTTATCTCAAATATTGCCCCCTCTGTATCCCCATTAGGTGAACACTTGATGATTACTGGCACTCCTGTATCTTCATTGGTAGCAGAGGATCCACAAAAAATTAAACAAATTGTTGATGATATGAAAAAGGAAATATCTATAATTTATCCAAACTTCACCTCTTCTTTAATTTGGGAGAGACCTATGGCATGGAACTTAGTTGAATCTGTAGTAAAAGAGCCTGGGATGGTATGGAAATCTAAAATGCCTCATCAAATTCCAGGAATCAAAGGCTTATTTTTTGTAGGCGACTCTACTGTGAGTTATGGAATTGGAACTGACTCTGCAGCGCATAGTTCGATTCTATGTCATCCTAAAATTGTAAAATACCTAGACAAGAAACTATCTTGAGATTTTTTTATTATATTTGAATTATGCAGCCCTTAGTATTCTTGGAATTTCTTCTAGATTTACATCTGGAATGACTTTGGCATTAAATTTATGGACTTTTTCTGATTGAAATGCATACCCTCCCACTAAAATTGGAACGTCATATTGTTCTTTAATTTTTTTAACTAATCTTTGTCCTGCAGATATGTTGTCTTCAAGAGTAATTGAAATTAATACTATGTCTGGTTTATTGTATTCAATAAAACTGAGTATTGATTCTGTGGGAATTGATGTAGCTATATTGTATACTTTAAAACCCTTAATTGAAAGATATGTTTCTAATACATCACATCCTAAATGATGCTCTTCTCCTAATGGAACACACACAAGAATTTTCTTTTTGTTTGCAGCACCTGTCACTTCATCCATTATTATTTTTACTAGTGTTTGTGCTACATTACTTGCCACATGTTCTGTAGCAATGCTTATTGTGTTACTTGCCCAGTCTTCTCCTATTTTGTACATTACTGGTCTTAAAATCTTATCAAAGAAATCCCCTGGATTAAATATTTTGATATATTCTTGATAAATTTTTACAGATGACTGAATATCCCCCTCTGTTAATTTTTTGTATAACATCTGTTTTGATTTTTTTGTTGATTCTTCTCTTTTTTCTATGTCTTTTGGATTGTGTGATGCTAACACAGCTAAAATTTTTGAATCGTTTCTAAATTCAATTGGTATATCTTCTTTTATTACTTCTGATGCTTTACCCAAATATTTTACGATTTCTTGTTTTGATGTATTTTTTTTAGAATCCCACACGCTTTTTACCAAATATAAGTAATTATCTGATTTTACTTTTTTTGCCCTAATGTAAACCATATTTGCTTATGCCTATCTTGGTATTTAATTAATGCTAACCCTAGTTTCTAGTGCTAAATAATAATTAAAAAAAAGAGTTCAACAAAAAATGAGCATAAAAAATTGAATAGAGATAAATTTTTAGCACTAGAATTTTAGAATAGCACTAGTTTAAATAATTAATTCTATTAAAATTATGCATGATGGCTTATGATTTTACTAATTTATTTGCAAATACTCCTTCTACAAATTTCATGATATCTATGATTACACTGGTGAAATAATTTTATGAATCAAGAAATTATTGATATTCCGTATTCCCAATTAAAACCATACTCAATTTTGGTAACTGGTGCAACTGGTTTTATTGGGTCTCGTCTTATATCAAAATTATCCTCATCTGGTTTCACCGTAAAAGGGATGAGTAGAAAAAAACTTGAAGATATTCCAAATGTAAAGTATGTTCAAGCAGATGTTTTTGATGTTGAACAGTTAGAAGAAGCCATGTCTGGAACTGAAGTGGTATATTATCTACTTCATTCAATGGAAGGAGATAAAGGGCATTGGAGAGAATTTGCATCTCGAGAAAGAATCCAGGCTCAAAATTTTCTTAAAGCTGCCACTAAAGCCAATGTTAAAAGAATAATTTATCTTGGCGGTTTAGTAAATGATAGTTTAGAATTATCTCCGCATATGCAAAGCAGAAAAGATGTTGGAGAAATTTTGGCATCAGGCAATATTCCAGTTACTCAATTACGTGCCTCATTGATTATCGGTTCTCAAGGAGGATCATATGCAATGCTTCGATATCTTGTAGAACGATTACGAATAATGGTTACACCCTCTTGGGTAAAGTCTCTTGCGCAACCAATCGCAGTTGATGATGTAATAGAATATCTTGTGGGCTGTATGACTCATCCGCAAACAAGTGGTAAAATTTATGAAATTGGTGGCCCTGATATAATGACATATGAGGAATTGATGCGAGTTTATTCTGCTTATTTAAATAAAAATCTCTTTGTAATTCAAATTCCTTTTCTAACCACTAGACTTTCATCGTATTGGGTAGATCTAATTACCCCAGTAAAGGCTTCATTGGCAAGACCGTTAATTGATAGTCTTGTTCATGATACTATAGTACATGAAAATTCCATTACTGATATAATTCCACTACGGTTAAAATCTGTTAGAGAATCAATTGATATCGCAACAAAAGAAATGAGGGATAGTCCTCCCGTGATAAATCGAAGAGAAGAAAAAACTGGTTTTAAAATCAATCAAAAACTTTTACTTGGATCTTTAATTGCAATGTCGATTATTGGAACCACCTACTATTGGTTAGATGACAGACCTGATGTTTATAGTACTGTTTGGCTTGCAGCTGGAACTATGTGGTATATCGGTATTATATCTGGAATAATTTTTGTCAAAAGTAAAACTCGTTTGGGATTTATTATTAGTGGTATTTTATCTTGGATTACCCTAGCATTTTGGTCGTTTGATAATTTTTATGTTATTTTTGATACTTCTATCATCGCTTCACATCCAAATGATGTAATTACAATTAGAAATTTTATTGGAATCTTTGTTACTGTAATTGCAATTATCTCCTCTCATAATACTTTCCATAAGGTAATTGATTATCAATACAAAGGTAAACCAATTTAATTTTTTAATTATTTCTGATTTTTAAAAATAATTTTTGTCTTGTTTGATTCAATCTTGTGGTTCAGAATTGGTTTTGGGTATGTTAATCCTTCAGGATATTTTTTCCAAAGATTATGTATGTGTTTAGGTTGAAGTGTTTCTAATTCTGGAACCCATTTTTTAATATAATTACAATTTGAATCAAATTTCTCTTGTTGTATCCATGGGTTGAATATTCTAAAGTATTGTACTGCATCACATCCAGTGGATGCAGCCCATTGCCAGTTTCCTGCATTCACCGCAGGATCATAATCTACTAGTTTTTCTGCAAAATACCTTTCCCCCAACTTCCAGTCTATATGCATATCTTTAGTCAGAAATGATGCTACGATCATTCTAACTCTATTGTGCATAAATCCTGTTTTGTTTAATTGTCTCATTCCAGCATCTACTATTGGAAATCCTGTTTCACCTTTACACCAAGTATGATACTCTTGCTTGTTGGTACTCCACGGTATTTTTCTAAATTTTTTCTTAAAAGTTTCAGATTTTGAATTTGGGAAATGATGAAGAACGTAGGTAAAAAATTCTCTCCAGTATAATTGATTAATTAAGATGTGATCTATGCCTAAATTTTCTTTTATTGCTTGATATGCTTCCCGAACAGATATTGTTCCAAATCTTATATGAGCAGATAATTTAGTTGTTTTATCTAATCCTGGATAATCTCTAGTTTTTTGATAATTTTTGTATTCTGAAATGTTTTTTAAAATCTTTAAGGCGTTTCTTCGTCCACCTTCCATTTTTTCTTTATTATCTATTGTAATTTCTAATGAATTGTCGTTTTTAATTTTATCGAAACTATAATTTCTAAAATTATTTTTTATCTTGTTTCTAACTGGAATTGTTTTTGCAGTTTTATAAAAATATGAATATACTGTGTATGGTTTTTGTTCCTTTGTATGTATTTCATCTGGAACATGCAATAAATAATCTGCAAATTTGTTAAAACCTATATTTTTTTTGATTACATATTTTTTTGATTTTGTTTTCTTTTAATTGCGCAAATTTGGTATAGTCACCATTTAAAAAAACCCCGTCAATTTTATTCTCTAAAATTATTTTCTCAATAATTTCTTCTGATCTACCTCTGAATATTCTGAGATTGGTTTTTCTTTTGATTAATTGTTCATTAAGATCCTTTAATGATTCATTGAGAAATTTTATTCTTAATCTAGATTTTTTTAAATTACCTAAAATATCTATATCTAAAATGAAACATGGGATTACCTCGTTAGAATTTTTTAAAGCATAAATTAATCCTGTATTGTCTTCTAATCTTAAATCTCGCCGAAATATGAATAATGTTTTTTTGTATTTAGACATGCTAGAAATAAAAAGTTAACTTATTCATATTTTCTTTGATTGTTTGGCTGAAATAATGGTTTAGAATCAATATCTGAATATAATAAAAAATATGTCTGACTTGCAAGATATGTATTATCAAAACGATAAGATACATCATTTATTTCAAATAGAATCTTGCCTAAAGTTGTTTTTCCTACTCTGTATTGTTCTAATCTGTCAAAAAATATCTGTTTTTCATTTCGATTTAGATGTTTTAGAAAGTATCCAAAAATATGCATAATTACATTTGTATGTGTTTTGGTTGTTGGGCTTTTTGACATTGCAAGTTTTAGGTGATTCTCATACTCGTCTATTATCTCTGAAAATGGAATTTTCTTATTACTTGCAATTATGTCTCCCAGTATTTTTAATTCATTTTGATCATGTGCCATCAGCATGTATTTATTGGCAGTATGAAATGATATCAAGTTCTTTATCTTGTTTATTCTTTTTACCTCATGAAATCGTTGAAATACAAATTCAATAATTTCTTTTTCGGATATTTTGTGTTTTTCAGTATGAAAAAACGATTTTGTGTTTGGCACTTTTGAATTTTCATTCTGTTTGCTTAAAAAGGCGAGTTCTTTTAATTGTGTTTGGCACTAGCTCTTTCATTTTTCTGGTGATTAATTAGCACTAGGGACATGATTGGCACCATTTTAAATATTACAAGTTAGAGTTTTACTTATGAAAACATTAATTGCCACAATAGCCGCAATTTTACTAGTTGGTTCAATCACTTCGTTTGTAAGTGCTGAAGGTGTTCCAGCTTGGGTAAAGAATAATGCCGGATGGTGGGCAGACGGAGCAATATCCGAATCGGAATTTATTTCTGGAATACAATTTTTGATTAAAGATGGAGTTATAGTAA
>NZ_AHJG01000230.1:0-1047 GCF_000241145.1 Candidatus Nitrosarchaeum limnium BG20
GGTTTTAAAGAATGATGTCATCGATTCTTCGTGGAAAGAAAAGAAGATAGCGATAATAGGTCAAGAAAATACGTTTAAAATAATAAAATCAAAAGATGAGCCAAAAAATCCAGAAACTACGACAAATATCCCAATCAACAAAGACGAAATAACTACATCATGTAATTGTGTAGCATTTAGATTTGACGGAGTCCAAGATTACTGGCTAAATGACGTACAACTTGCATACATCAATACATTCATAGAAAAAAACATTCCATTGACTGTAGGAATAATTGCAGATTCATTTGGAAATGATCAAAAAATCACAGCCATAGTTAAAGATGCATCCAGTAAAAATAAAATAGAAATTGCAAGTGAAGGAATAGGGTCTACACCTTTTACAAATTATTCCAAACAAGAACAAGATAAATTATTAAAACAATCAATAGTTGAAATTCTCAATAATGCAGGTGTGAGGCCTCACATCTTTGTACCGCCACAAAACCAATACAATGAAGACACAAAGCAAGTTCTCATAGAGAATAAATTCACGCATGTTAGTGGTAGTGTTTCACAAGAAGAAGTATTGGAATTTCCGTTAAAAGATGAAACATTATACAAATTTCCTGAAACGGCTACCACTGGAAAGTACGATGTTGAACAAAATTTGTTTGTTGGAATATCAAACGATGAGACTTTTGCAGATACGGTAGATTCTCTTAAAAAATATGGGTTTGCAGTAATAACATCAAATCCACAGCAATTTGCAATTATTAAAAATGGAACTTATACCAATCAAATTAATGAAAACCAATTCAACGAACTAAGTGGATTAATTAAAAAACTACAATCAGAGAAAATTAGAATTGTGTTTATTGGAAAAATTAATTTGGATTCGGAAACAATAATTCTTCCTCAGTGGATTAAGAAAAATGCAGGTTGGTGGGCAGATGATCAAATTGACGACATAACATTTGTGCAAGGAATACAATATATGATTCAAAAAGAAATCATTAAAATTCCAAAATCTTCAGATGCCACAGATACAGAAAACAAAGAAATCCC
>NZ_AHJG01000229.1:0-3653 GCF_000241145.1 Candidatus Nitrosarchaeum limnium BG20
TTTTTGAGACAAGTATTAAATTATAATATCTGCAGCTGCCATTATTAATGTTGAGTGAAAAAGGCAAATATGCAGCAGCTACTGAAATCAGAAGATTTGTCTGGTCTGAAATTGTTTGGCCATTGATTTTAGAAATAAATGATGTTGCATTTTCACTGCAACAATATCAACAAAAACGTGATCAAGTGTGTCAGAAAAATAACATCGGAGTCGGAGCTACATCGCGTGGATTGGTATCTCTGATGAAAAAAGGAATCTTACTAAAAGAAGATGATATTTACTCGATTCATTTTAGATTAATTCCATACATGAGACTAAAAGCAGAATGCGATTATGCAGTGGCAATTCATGAAGTAAAGATTAGATAATTTTTTCAGCAAATGATTATATGCTAAAAGATTAGAATTTGTTTTGGTAGCCCGATAGTCTAGCGGTCAAATAAAATTAGATTTTAGATCATGGATTCTGCCCTCTGGATCTCAAGAGTGGATAGGCGGAGACGGCAGTTCGAATCTGCCTCGGGCTACTGGTAATTTTCTATCTAGATGCTTGTGCTATTCTTTCTAGCTCGTGCTTTTTCTTGACAGATGGAGCGTTTGGATCGTTTGCAGCAGCCAAGATTAGTTGCTCTGCCATGTGCTCTTCAATTGGTTTAGGATTTGAAAAAGTTGAATCTCGAATTGAATCTGCGATGAATTTTAGTGCCATGTCGACTCGTCTGATTGGTGCAACGTCTACTGATACGTGGTAAACTGTACCACCGTAAACGATTCTTGTAGTGTCTTCGTTTGGTGCAGAGTTTTCAATTGCACGAACTAGAATTTCTACTGGGTTTTGTCCAGTCTTTAATGCAATAATTTCAAATGCTAATTTTACAGTGTTGAGTACTTTGGTTTTCTTGCCAGTCATTCTACCAGTATTTTTTGCATATTTTTTACCAAAGTGCATTACTTTGTTAATCAATCTTTCAACAATGTTTACTTCGGCTTTGTTGAATCTCTTTAATGCAGAGCGACCATAAGTGTAAGGTAAGATTTGACTTCTCAAAGAGATGGCAGTCTTTAATCCAGGATCTTTGATCTCGATTCCGGTCATATCCCATCTTCTAAATAATAACATGTTCTTAGTTTCTGCCATTTCTATCTCCTTGGTTTTTCTTTCTTTCCAGTTACTAGTTGGCTAAGTGATGTACCGTTTACTTTGAATACTTTAAATCTAACTCCAGGAATATCTCCCATTGCACCGCCTTGTGTTGCACCCATTCCTTGAATGTGTACCTCGTCGTGCTCGTCGATAAAGTTCATTGCACCGTCTCTTGGCAAGAAGGCTGTAACTGTTTTACCGTTTTTAATTAATTGAACCCTAACACATTTTCTGACTGCAGAGTTTGGTTGTTTTGCTGCAATTCCTACTTTTTCTAAAACAATTCCTCTTCCTTGAGGGGCTCCACCTAGTGGGTCTGCTTTAACATCAATTCCAAGTTTTCTTCTTTTGTAAGTTGAGATTGCCCATCGTTGCTTTTTTCGTTTTGCAACCAAAACTCTTCCAGCAAACAGGCCTAGTGGTGATTTTGTCATATTTTACAGCTCCAAAGTTGCTTTTTCAGGACTATTAATTAGTACACTCGTAATATCAAAATAGCGTTTTGCCAATAATCTGGCTTTCTCTGCATTTCTGCCTTCTCTTCCTACAACAATTCCTTTCTTTCTTGGGTCGACCATAACTATTGCCTGTTTAGAACCATCAGCACGTGTATTTAATTTTACTTCAGAAACGAGTTTAGAGTTGAGCAGGTTCATCAAGAATTTTGCAGGATCTTCATCAAATTCAACTAGTTCAACTGTTTTTTTGACAATGTTTTGTAATGATTTAATATGAATTCCACCTTTGCCGATAGCTAATCCCATCTTTCCAGTGTTTACCACAAAAATTACACGGTCATGTTTTTCATCGTCGACACAATCACGAGCAGTTGCACCAGTAACATTTTGAAACAAAGACATCATTCGCATCTGATCAGTGGTAAGTTTGATTGATTGTGTCATTAGAAATCCTATTTATCTCCAACCAAGATTTATCTCATTTAAACTTTCATTTGATGTAATTTTCTTAAACATTATTTTCCTCGTTTTCCATGTCTTTTAGAAGTGATTTGATATTTGCATCAGTCAATGATGTAAATGATATTGTTGAAATTCTGAATTGTAAGCCGCATAATCTTCCTAATGCGACAGATGTTCCCTGAAAGTTTACCAATGGAATCTTTTCTTTTTTTGCATCTTCTTCAATTTTTGCAAGAGTTTCTTTTTTTAGAGATTTTGACAAAACGATAAGTTTGGAGTTTTTCATAGAGTTCAATACTTGTTTAGTTCCCATCGTAACTTGATCTTCTTTGACGGAGTCCTTTAGCATTTTCTCTAATATTTTACTCATGTGTTATCCTTATGGACGATCGTCTATACAGGGCTTTATAGGTTTATTGAAATTTTACTCATAAAGAGGTAAAAACCACTAGTTTTCAAATCCAAACAGAGAGCCTAAAGATGAAAATGCATGTACTATTTCTTCAAAAATATTAGATGGAGATTTTGGTTCTGGTGCTGAAATGTTTTTTATTGGAATAATTTCGGATCTTATTTCTTGAGATGGAATGTCTGCAGACATTTGAACTATTGGTGCTATTTTATTTTCAACAGGTATTTTTGTCAATACAAGATTCAAGTTATTTTTGGCAGATTCATAATTGGGATTTTTCTCAATTGCTTTTTCATATAGAGAAATTGATTCAGAGTATTTTCCCATAGATGCAAGGGCATTTGCCTTGTTGTTAATAGCAGGGACAAAATTAGGATCAATTTTCAGTGCCAAATCATAGTAAGAGATGGACCCTTGCAGATTTCCTAGTTTTCTTAGAGCAGAGCCCTTGTTTGTGATAATCTCAACATTGTTTGGATCTTTGCTTAGGGAATTATCAAAGAATTCCAAAGATTGATCAAATTTGCATAGTCTGTACAATGCAGGTCCCATGCCATCATCATATGAAATTGTATCAACTAGTTCACTTGAATCACATTCTAGATTAATCTGATTTAATTGAATGCCAAGCTCAATGTCCTCAACTGAGAGATTATCATATTCTTCATCAGGTAAAGTCTCCGGAGTTGGCAGTTGATAATTTGTTTTTGGTGGAATTGCAGCAGAATTGTTTTGCTCTGAATTATTTTTTGGCTGATCATTTTTAATTATTGGTGAATCTATTTTTGTCGGAGTTGTTTTGGGAACTATTTTTGGAGTGATTGGAATTTCTGTTTTTGGAGTCTCAATCTTTTTTACAAAATCAAAGTTAATTTTTTTTTCAGACTCTCCATAATGCGCTTTGATAAAATATGTTCCAGTTGATTTAAAATTTACACCAGACTTTACAAGAAAGTTTGTAGAGAATTGCAAGTCAGAATTAATTTCACCAAAGTAAAATCCCATTGGGGTTTCATATTGATCATAAATTCCAATCAGTACACTGGGGGAGTCAAGAGTTGAAACTGTACCACTAACGCTTACAAACTCATTGTCATAGTATCGAGGTTTGTCAGTGACAAGAGAAATTACTTGAGGAATAATTGCTGGAATGAGTTCAGGAATTGTAGTCTCACCAT
>NZ_AHJG01000228.1:0-8083 GCF_000241145.1 Candidatus Nitrosarchaeum limnium BG20
GGATTCTTCTGGTACTCCGTAAAGATTTTTTAAATTCTCAATTATTTCCTTGTCGTTTGCCTCTACTCTTTTTGCCATTCCAAGTATTGGAGTTCCAGTATAGTGAAACGCCATTGGAAAAAGTACATTGTACCCTTTCATTCTATAGAATCTTGCATGAACATCAGCTAGTGTGTATGTTCTACCATGTCCAATGTGTTGAGGAGAGTTTGGATACGGATATGCAACTGTTATGAATTTTTTTTCCTTATCTGAAGGATCTGTCTCAAAGTCTTTAGAGTCATTCCATCTCTTTCTCCACTTTGATTCTATCTCATTCCATCTTATTTCCATAGTATCATCCTGTAATCATTGATTTTGCTTTGGCTATTGCCTCGTTTATCTTAGATGTGTCTTTTCCTCCACCTTGGGCAAATTTTGCATCTCCTCCACCTGCTCCACCCAGTATTTCAGCCACAGATTTGGCAATATTTCCGGCATTTTTGCCCTTTGAGGCCTCATCACCTGCATATGCAATTACCCTAACTGTAGGTCCTGATTCGAAAATCCCAACATACACAGAATTTGGATTGTCCTTGACTAGTCTTTTGCCAAAGTTCATGTGGAAAAACTCGTCGTATTGTTTTGAATTTGTAAAGCATGATTTTATTTTATCTACATTAATCTCAATCTCATCTATTATTGCAGAACTTTTCTGTGCTGATACCTGCTCCAATAAAGATGGAATCTTTTCTTTAGCTCTTAGTTTTTCTTCCTCTCGCTGTTTGTCTTTGAGTTCTTTTTGTTTTTCTTCTTGCAATCTTTGCGCTTGCTCAATTTCTTGCTGCTTTACATATTCTCTAGCTGTTGGACCTGAGACAAATTCTAATCTTACCACACCATCTTGAATTCTTTTTGTCTTTGTTATTTTGATTAGCTCGACGTCTCTAGTTTTTTTGACATGTGTTCCACCACAAGCCTCTACATCAAAGTCTTCAATAGATACGATTCTTACAGATTTTACTGGAACGACACCGCCTTGGTAAATTTTAAATCCATACTTTTGCTCTGCAGTTCCCCTGTCATAGTTCTTAATTGATACTACCATATCTTTTGCAACAATCTCGTTTGCCTTTCTTTCAATGTCTGCTACTTGCTGATCAGTCAGTGATGAATGATGAGTGATATCCAGTCTTGCATGATCAGCTTCCTTGAATGCAGAGTGTTGCCATATCCAAGAACCCAGGACACTTCTTGATGAAGAGTTTAGAATATGTGTACTGGTATGGTTCTTTGTAATGTTTGCCCTTCTTGTTGCATCTACCTTACATGATACCGTGTCTCCTTCATTTGGAACTTGACCTTCTAGCTTGTGAACAATTACACCACCATCTTTGTTTACGTCAATTACTTTGGCGCCAGCTATTACCCCATGATCTGGTTCTTGACCTCCACCTCTTGCATAAAATGAAGTTTTATCCAATACTACTGAACTATCAAATACCTTGAGAACCTTTGCGTCAAACTCCATTGGGTCATCTTTGTAAAAGAGCATATCAGTCTCTGGAATGTTTTCTAGCGGTAGTGATTCTAGGGCTTTTTTCTTGTCTGACTGGTGCAAATCTGATAGTTTTGCATAAAATGAAGAGGGAATCTCAGAGATTACATTGATTTCTTTAAGGTATTCAGGCGTGATTCCATCTGATTCGTATAATGTGATTAGCTCATCTACTGTTGGTGCCCTACCCTTGTCTTTGAGGCGGCTTGCCATCTTTCCCATTCGAACTTTGGACTCGACATATCTTTCAGATTCTAGTTTGAGTATTGTCTTGACGTCATCTCTCTTCTCATCAAGTTCTGGATATGTGTCTCTAAGATAGTCAATGTGCATATCAACTAGTTCATCGATATCCAGCTTGAGATTCATTCTATCCATTGTTCCGTTAATTCTTCGCAGCATCATTCTTAGATTGTATCCACCGCCAACATTGCTTGGTAATGCACCGTCTGTAATTGCAAAGATTAGTGTACGGAGATGATCTGCAATTAGATACATTCCTTCTAGTGGCGTGATGATTCGATTAATTTGATCCTGTGATAACCCTGTGGCATTTACTGCATGTTTTCTTACATCAATTAGATCTTCATGAATCTCTAGATTCTTTGCAATTGCAGTAAAGTATTTTCTTAGCATCTCTGAATCTGAATCAATTCCAATTTTTTCAAAGAGATGATTTGTAATTGGACCAAAGCAGCAATCATACGCAGTTGGAGTACCCTTTGTAATCCACGCAAATCTTTCCAATCCTGCACCCATATCGATAATTTTTTGATCTAGTGTTGTATGATTACCAAGATCTCCTTGAAATTCAGTGAACACTGCATTGCCTAATTCTAATCCTCTGACAAAATATTCAAGCGATGATCCAAATGATCCACCACCTGCCCAAACGTCTTCTACAAATACCACTTCTTCTTTTTTAATTCCAAACTGTTCAGTTAGTAATCTAAAATCCAGATCAACGCATTCATCTTTCCAGTATCCTTGTGAATTTGGAATGCTGTGCTGTCCAATCATGCAAAAGCTAGAAAAGTGTCTGCCAGTTACTCCCACATTTTCTAAATCCTTGAATCGTAAACAAGTCTGCGGAACTATCAGTGGATTTGCTGGAAACTCAAATACAACTTTGGATCCCATTATTCTCTGAAAATCAACAATTGATGCTATTGTAAAGTACAAGTCATCTCGCCATCTGCAAACAACGGGATATCTAGAAACTGAGGTGTGGCCGTTTTTGACAAAAAAAGACTCTACTTCTTTCCAGGCCTGCGTATAGTCAAATCTCTTTTTGGTTGGCGGCTCACCGATAAACGAGTAGGTATCATCTGCATCGTCAGGGCACAAATCTCTTCCTGAATCCAAAGTCCAGAAAAATCTCTTGCACTTTAGGCACGATTTTCTGACAAATCCCTGCTCTTCAAATAATTTTACCTTGTAATATCTGTCTGAATCTGCAGAAAATTCCTTTAGAATTTCTTTTTTATCCAACGCAGAACTTGAATTATTCCGATATTAAGAATTGTCGATTAATCAAAGAAAAATTAGTTTTACAATTAAGATTTTTTTAGATTAATCCAAGTCATAATCTGCCATTTTTGGGATTTTTATGGTAAATGTAGTGGGATTATTTTTGACTGTTACACTTCCATTGTGCATCTCTACAATACTTTTAACACTTACTAGTCCCAACCCTGTTCCTTTTTGTTTTGTTGTAACTAATGGCTCGAACACTTTATCAATTGGATCTAGTTTTATTCCAGAACCTGAATCAATTACCTCAATTATTATCTCTGATTTTGTATTTAATAATTTGATATCTATTGTTCCGCCTCCTTCTTCAAGAACTTGAATTGCATTGTAAATCAAATTGATCAATACAACTTCCATCTTATGTTTATCCCCTGCCATGAATACTTCGTTTTCAGATATTGTGATTTTAACATTAGATGGAATCATCATTGTATCAAGTGATTCTTTTACAAGTTCAGTTAGATTAAACTTGGTAATATCCAATGGAGACTCATGAACATAATCTAGTACTTCTTCAGTCTGATGTGTGATTCTTTTAATTGCATTGTCTATGCGTTTTGTCTGATTTTCATTTAATAATTTTTTTAATTTTAGCATCTGGATCTCATTGCTAATTACTGATAGTGGATTTCTTATGTCATGTGATATTCTTGCAGATAGTTCTCCGACTGTAGTTAATCTCTCTGCCTGAACCAATTTTAGGGCTAGCTCTTTTTGATCAGTAATGTTATATCTGATTGCCACAAACTCGTAAATTTTTCCATTCTTATCTTTAAATGGTACTATCGTGGTTTTATTCCAAAATAGGCTTCCGTCTTTAGCTTTGTTGCATACTTCTCCACGCCAAATCGCCCCTCTTCTTAAATCATCCCACAACTGATCATAAAATTCCTGTGGATACATGTCAGCCCTTAAGATTTTTTGATGTTTTCCAATGAGTTCTTCTTTAGAGTACTTTGAGACTCTACAAAACTCGTCATTAACAAAAGTGATGTGTCCACTATTATCTAAAATACTGACAATTGCTGATTCGTCAATTGCTCGTCTCAAATTCTGTTGTAATGCAAGCTGTGCTTCAATATCTGTCGTCTTCTTTATGTGCTCCACCATGTATTCAAATGAATTAGATAGTTCACCGATTTCGTCTTTTGAATTTATTTTTGTTTTGACATTGAAATTTCCTTTGATTATCTCATGAGCTGCATCATTTAGTTTATTGATTGGAATGGTAAGTCCTGATGCAAAATAATACGATGTAACAAAAATTATCAATAACGCAACACTGATTATGGCAAATATCAAAAATTGAACTGTTACTATTTCATGAAATGCTTCACTTTTATCAATTTCAGTGATGTAACTCCAATCTGTATCTCCAACAGGTGAGATTGCACCAATTACAAAATGTCCTCCATAATTGTTGTACCCATTCAAATTGTATTTTATTTCTTTATTATTTACTAACTTGAAAATTTCTGTAAGTTGATTTGAATCTGGATTTTTAACGTGAAGTTTAAGCATAGGATCATCTAGTAATCCATACGATACTGCATTGATGTTGTATTTTGGCTCAGAGAGAAAATACCCCTGAGAGTTTACCAGATACGAATCAAGTGTGTGAAAATTATAATCATGATCAATCAATGCAGGCTTGGCAAAAAAATTTACTCTAGCTGTAAGTATTCCCTCTATTCCTGCTTCGCCCTTAATTGGTGTAGAGATAAAAAGTGTTGGAACACTATATTCATAAAAACCATGTTGATTGCGAATTGCTTTTGTTGATAAATGCACTTCACTCATAGAAGTTTCTCCTTTAACTGCATCCTGAAAATGTTTTTTGTCTTTAAATTTCTCATCAGGTGGAAATGTGTCTGTATAAAATATCGGCTCACCCGTTTTTGCATTGCTGATAATAAAATTCTCAAAATCCGAAAAATGTTCAATTGAAGATCCAAGTTTAGATTCTAATTCAAAACGATTTTGGAATCGTTCATTAATACTTGTTTTTGGGTCTGCTAGTTTTTTAGTTGATGAAATTACCACGTCGTCTTTTGCAATGACTATAGCATTGTTTTTTCGCTCATCTATCCATTTAACTAGATCATCTGAATTGGATTCTGAAATTGTAACTAGTTGATCTTTTAGGAAAGTTGTCTTTGACTCAACTCTGTCTACATACAAAATCACACTGATTACAATTAATGGAATCAAACTAACGGCCAAAACTAGCAAGAGTAACTTTTGTGAGTATCGCAAGTTAAGATTCATTTTTGAATCACGCTCACTGTGCCAGGATTGGCCCAATTCTCATTCCAGCCTTTATACAAATTATCTAAAAATTCATTCCATTGCTCTTCAGTTTTATAATCTGGAAAAGGATTTGGTTTGATTTGGTTTTCAGAACTAGATACAATTTTGAATTGCCCATCTGGTAGTATCTGGCCTATTCTTACAACTTTGGTTAGATGCTGATTTTGTGGATCAATTCCTACTGCTCCTTCTGGAGCATGAAATGTTAAGCCCTTTAGTTTTTCTCTGACTATGGATATGTCATCAGTTCCAGCCATTGCAACTGCCTTTGCATATAGGTATACTCCGACATATCCTGACTCCATAGGATCATCTACTACTCTATCCTCTCCGTATTTTTTCTTGAAATTTTTTACAAAATCATTATTGTATTTGTTATCTAAACTTTGAAAATAATTCCACGCTGCATAATCGCCTGCCATTTTTTCTGCACCAATTATTTTAATTTCATCTTCTGCAATGCTAAATGAAATAGTTGGAATTACTTTAGGTGTGATGCCTCTTTGTCTTAATTCATTGAAAAAACTACAATTACTATCACCATTTATAGTGTTTAAAATGACATCTGGTTTTGATTCTACAATCTTATCTACTACGTCTTTAAAATTTTCCTCTCCAAGTAATTTGTATTCTTCTCCAACTACAACTCCGCCTAATTCATGGACTTTTCCTTTAATGATCTCATTTACACTTCTTGGAAAGACATAATCAGATCCAACTAGGAAAAAACGCGGTCCTAGATTTTCATATGCCCAATCTATTGCAGGTAATACCTGTTGATTGGGTGATGCTCCTGTGTAAATTATGTTTGGAGATTTTTCCAATCCTTCGTATTGTATTGGATAAAACAACAAGTGATCATATTCCTCAAATACTGGCTTCATTGTTTTTCTGCTAGCAGATGTCCATCCCCCAAATACTACGCTGACTTTGTCTTCCACTATCAAATTTTTAGCTTCTAATGCAAAGATACTCCAATCAGATTTCCCATCTTTTAGAATCGGTACTACTTCTCTTCCTAAGATTCCCCCTCTGTCGTTGATTTCTTCTATTGCCATAAGTGTTGCATCAGCAACAGCTGTTTCACTTATTGCCATGGTCCCAGTAAGAGAATGGAGTATGCCCACCTTGATTGGGTTTTCTTTGTTCAAAATCATACTTGGTTTTTCAATTATCGTTTTTCTTTCACTTGATGAATAATTCAGATAGCCATTTTGAACACTCAAAAACACAAATCCTGTAATCAGAATAATTGAGAGCGCAATTACGGAAAGCAGTATGATGTTCATACTCATACTTGGTTTTTTTATATCTAAAAGAGTGTCTGTTTTAATTAAACTAAAAGCCCAAAATCGTGCCTATTATTACTCCAAAAATAAATCCAAATAACAAACCAAGAAGGACTTGTGCCCAGAGCTTTGTTTTAATTAATTGAGCAATGTATGGATGTGGATAATCAAAGGTTTTGATGCCCATACTATATTTGAAAAATCCATTCAATAAAAAAGCAAACCCACATTATCAACACCAAGATTAGAAAAATAATCAAAAAATCTTCAACTCTTCAAATCATATGATATAGATAGCAAGACTGTTTTTACTAAAATGATTTGAATCCTTTATTTCAGCTAAGCACACGAAGCTATGAAACTGAAATTCCAATAGTAACAAAGGCATTGCAAGAACTAGAAGCCGAATGCAAGGTAAAAGATGGATTTACTGTAGAAAAACCATTTGAGAAATTCGGTTGGACATTTTTTAATATTCAAATTAGCATGGAGATGACTGAAGTAATTGAAAGCTCTGGTATGATGAAAGGTGCGTTGGGATTCAAAATTGGCGAACAACTGACTAATTTTATTGGGCATTATCTAGAAACCAAAGGAAGCAATGTAAGAATCAAGAAAATTAATTACTGATCATATAATTGAATGAATTGTCTTATTCACAAGAATTTAACACAAAGTGTAAAAATTTCTTTTTGTTTTGATCATTTTCAGACCATTTGGAAATTACATCTATGCTTTTACTCAAATCATCTGAGAATTGTTCTGATATGCTTTGTTTTATCTCCACAAGTTCATTACGTAACTCTTCGTTATCTACTGAAGATGGACCGTTTTTGCAAAATATTGCAATTTGAATTTTAAACATTTGCTCTACAATATTTGCATCCTGATTGGCGTTTAATCGCTGTTCCAATAAGCTATTGATATCACTATTTTCTAAATTTGGAGATATTATGTGATATAACGAGTCTAAGTCATTTGATGTGACTAGAAGATTTTTCTTAAGTGTATCTTTATGAATGTATGATACATCACATGTTTCCACATCCGATCCTCTAAAGTCGTCGTCTTTACCCTCGACCTTGATTTCCAATATGTGTATATTTGTGCGTGTTACTATTTAATACTGTGTGAGAATCATACCATACGAACAATCCCAGGTTATGCGATATTGTTATTTTTGAAACTTGAGCCTACTTAATACATTTAATTTTAATTTCCATGATTTTCATAAATTCGAGGCTCTTGATGTATTAAAATCTCATGAGAAGTACCGTTTGGTGCTACGTTTGCACATGTGCAATGAGACAAATTATCCACTCGTCAACATTTGAAAATGTATCATAAAAGAATTCTTGCCTTATATGCAAGTTATCATCTACATGTGTGTGTTAAAAAAGTTCTTTGCAAAACT
>NZ_AHJG01000227.1:0-30179 GCF_000241145.1 Candidatus Nitrosarchaeum limnium BG20
CAATCTCTATTGGTTTGAGAGGCGACGGCCTGTGTCCTTTGGCGTAAAGGAGATTATTGATTTCTAGTAGAATGTCTTCTGTAGTTGCCTTTCTGCCGTACAGTTTTAGCTGACGTCGTGCCATCATTCCACCAAAAGGTGAGACATATCAAAAACTGGAAAAAAGACTCTATTTGTGACACAAAACAATACTAACACAAATTAATTACACAAATTACTTGTTTTTAAAAATGAAAAAAATCGAAATTAACAAAATTTACAATATGAATTGTATTGAGGGTATGAAGTTAATTCCTAAAAATAAAATCGATTTGATTATCACCGATCCGCCATTTGCAATTAATTTTAAGGCTACCAAGGCAAATTATAACAGAATTTCTTCTAGGGTCATGCAAGGGTATAATGAAATCAAAGCTGTAGATTACTATGATTTTTCATATCATTGGATGAAAGAAGCATTTCGCATTCTAAAAGATTCTGGAAGCATGTATGTTTTTTCAGGTTGGAATAATCTCAAAGATATTCTTAGGGCATTAGATGATGTTGGATTTATTACAGTGAATCACATTATCTGGAAATACCAGTTTGGTGTTGTAACAAAAAAGAAATTTGTCACATCTCACTATCATTGTCTTTATGTTTGTAAAGATGATAAGCAGAGAAAATTTTTCCCATTCTCTAGATTTGAAAAAAACTCTAAATCAGACAAAGGCCGTAGTCTTCATTATAAAGACAAAGAGGATGTTTGGGAGATTAAACGTGAGTATTGGACTGGTGATGAAAAGACTCCAACAAAGCTTCCTGCTGAATTAATTGAAAAATTGTTACACTACTCCAGTGAAAAAAAAGATATTGTTTTGGATCCTTTCTTAGGTTCTGGTCAGGTTGCTGTTGTAAGCAAGTACATGAATAGAAGACACTTGGGATTTGAAATTGTGCCTGAGTATTACAAATTTGCAAAAAAAAGACTAGATAAAAATCTCTATCGTATAAAAAAATCTGAATAATTTCTATGCCTTGTTTGAATTGTCCGTATTTTGACCCATTCTCTTTGCAATTATTTTTCGAAGATCATCATCAGATTTTCCTTCAACGTTTATTCCAAATGTTTTAACCATGGTTTCTAGCTTTTGTCTTTCATTTTCTACTGGTGCTGAAATATTTGGCGTAGTCTCTGAGATATTTTTCATTTGACTCTGAACTTCAGTTCTTGCTCTATTGAATTCATATGCTATTTTTCCTAATTTTCTTGCAGCACTGGGCAGTTGATTGGTTCCTAAAATCAATACTAACGCAACAAAAATTATGATTATCCATTCGTTTCCTAATATGTCCAACGAATAATCAAACATAGAGTAAAATCGGATTATTTGAAATTAAATGTAATGTTTTAGTTCTTATCTGATGTTTTTTCACAATTCTAGTTCTGAAAATCAAATCCGAGAATATCCCTACTGTTTTAAAAAACATCAATTCTGATGATATTTATGAAAAAAATTGAAGTAATTGTTAGGCCAGAACTCAAAGACAAAACTGTCAGTGCAATCAAAAAGGTAGGTGTTGGAGGAATAACTCTATTTCATGTACAAGGCCAAGGTTCTGCAGATCCACCTTTAGTTGGACAATATTTCTCAAAAGAAATGATAATCTGCGTAGTTGAAGATCCAAAGTTAGATGAGGTGTTAAATACAATCGCAAAAGTTGCATGTACTGGAACAAAAGGTGATGGTAAGGTCTTTGTCACTTCAGTAGAAGATGCACTTGATATTTGCACAAAAAAACGTGGAACTACATCAATTTAATTTTCTTATTTTTTCCTATTGTAAATAACAACTAATAGTTTTGTATGCTGTTAGGTTCTAATTTTTTTTCTATATTTTATGGCTAAAAGTGTAATTACAATTCCTATCATAAAAAATACCATGTATGGTGATTGATGACCAAATGATTGTGCTATCGGTCCGCCTATTGTTGGGCCTATGACCCAACCAATCCCAAATACTGTTTCATAGGCACCAATAATTTTTCCTGATATTCCTTTACTTGTTCTGCTCAAAATTATCTCAAGTGTCAAAGGGAAAAAGATACTAAATCCAAATCCCATTGATATCAGTGCTATTGCAAACATGATAAAAGAATCTGAAGTAGCTGAAATTATCAGTCCAAATGAAATGGCTATTGTTGCAGCAATTAACGTTTGACTAGTTCTTCTTGAAAATTTACCAGCTAAAGCCAGCGAGATTACTCTTGAAATTCCAAAAGTAAAATACAATAACAAAATATCCACATCTGACATTCCATTATCATTTAAGAAAGCTGGATAGATTGATAGAATTATTCCAAAAGACGATGTACAAAAAATTAATAAAATTATTACCTCTGGAAATTTTTTCATCTCTTTAATTGAAGAAAACGAAAACCTCTCATTGTGGTTTGTGATACTTCTTCTAGAGATCAAAAGGGCACAAATTATCGAACTGGCCAAAATAAAGGCAGTGATCTGAAATAGAATTCTATACGTAATATCCAGACCCTCAAGAAATACTGTTCCTAATAGTGGACCTACCATAAATCCCATCACAAAAAACATTGTAAACCAAGAGATGTTTCTGACTCTGGTTTGCTCATTGCTTTGATTGGATATGATGGCTTGACATGGTGGCCAGAAAAATGCATGAGCAATACCTGTCATAATTCTAAATCCCATAATCTCTGGAACAGATTGTGCTATTGAAAGAAGATAGATTGATGCTGAATTAATTGCCGTGCCTATTGCTAAAAGATACCCGTTGTTGAATTTGTCAAGTAGTATCCCTACAAAAACTGGGATAAACATGTAAGGAATAAAATTTGCCAGTCCGATAAAACCAAGATCAGAATACGTTGCTCCGATAATGTTTTTTGCAAATATTGGTAGTATTGGACCGTGAAGCCCGTATGACACTCCGATGATTAAACCAGTGATGTTTACAAGTACAAGAATTCTATTCATTTGTATGCGGCAATCATTATTGCCCCGCCCATAAGATCTTTCTCAAATTCTACTTTGGAAAATTTCTCTAGTAGCAGTTTTTCTAATTTTTTGTTTTGTGGCCATCTTTTGTAAGTTCCATACAGAGTGCCAAACTTCAAACCTAATCTTCCTCCTGCAATTAATGCTAAAATGGGAAGAATAAATCTGAGATAAAATGAAACTCCAAATCTAATTACTGCTTCATCTGGTTTTCCTAAATCCACAATAACAAATCTGCCTTTGTCTTTTAGTACTCTGTGAATTTCTGAGATTGCAATTCTCAAATTAATAGCATCCCTAAGAGAATATCCGCACAAGACTGCATCAAACTCTTCATTCTTAAATGGAATATGTTCAAAAACACCGTTTATCAAATCTGGAGTCTTTTCAAAATGAGTGCCAGTATTCTTTAACATTGGTACCAAAGGATCGTATAGTGTAATTGAAATTTTTCCGTCACATAATTTCAAAGCTGTTTTAGACATGTTTCCAAAACCAGAACCTGCATCAAGAATTTTATTTCCTGGAAATACTCTACCTGCTATTCCTCTGTTTCTATGTTCTACATCTTTGCCTAGCGATATGTATGAATTTACTTTGTCATAAACTGGTATGATTTCACGAAGTACTTCAATGACCTCTCCCCAATAACTTCCTAAACCCATAACTATCGTCTTAATTGACTAGCTTGAATACCTTTCAAATCTAAACTTAGGATGCTGTAAATTTAGTTGCGTTTTTAGAATAATTCACTAAATCTGATTCTGGTATTTTTTCAAATATTTTTTTCTCTGATGTAACTTTGGCCATTTTGATATGGTTGACTCCTTCTTTTTGTTCTACTTTGAGATTGATTGCTGCAATGGCAAGTGATGCTGCATCGCTTAAACTCATTTCAGAATTGTAATGTTTTTCCAAAAATGCATTGACATCATCAGAACCTGCCCCTATTGCAATTGCTGCATATTGAACATAAGTACCACTTGGATCTGTAACGTAAATTGACTCTCCTTTTTGATCAACTCCTGCAATTATCAGGGCAACTCCATTAGGACGTACTCCAGAATATTGTGTAAATTGATGAGATTGATCAGCCAAGTGCTTTGCAACAGTTGCAACTTCAACTGCTTCATCGTAGGTCATTTTATTTCCCTGCGAAAAGAATCTGGCATTATCCACTTGAACACGAGCATCTGGAATGTAACCTGCAGCTGCCACGCCTATATGGTAATCGACTTGAAATATTTTTTGAGTTACATTTGAAGTCTGTAGTGCACGTGGTTTTTCTTCTACTGCCATAATGACTCCCTCTTTACTTCGTATTCCTATTGCTAATGTGCCTCGTTTTACCGTCTCAATAGCATACTCTACTTGGTAAATTCTACCATCAGGAGAATACATTGTAGGGGTCATATCATACCCACGAGACGCCATCATATGTTGACGAGTTCTTTCTCAGTCAATTTAAGGGTAATTATCATTCGTTAATCTGTAATAGATATGGACTAGATCTGGAAATAGTGTTTTAAGTAATTTTCACCTATATTCCTTAAGAAAAAAATGACTCAAGCACAACTTATGGCCTTTAAGGAAATTATAAGATCAAGAGCAGAACAAAGAAAGCCTGACAAACAAACTAGTAAATTATTATTTTATTTATTTACTAGTACAAGAGGGGGTTTTACAAGACTCAGAATAATTATGCTTTTGCTTGAAAGATCATATAATACACATCAATTGGCCCAAGAACTTGAATTAGATTACAAAGCTGTTCAACATCACATGAAAGTTTTAGAGAAAAATAACATGGTTCTAAAAATCGGCGAAAGATACGGTGCAGTATTTTATCTATCTACATTTTTAGAAGTAAATATTGGCGCACTTGATATGGCAATTGATAAACTTGATAGAAAAATGAACCAAAAAAAGGTCTATCTTTAATGATAAAGTCATTGACTATTTCGCGATCTGATTTTCTTGAAATAAACTTAATATAATATACCATTCCAAAACCGTCATCTTGGTAAAGCTAGATCCATTTGCAAATGCAACTCAACAAGTAAATGATGCATGTGATGTTCTTGGAATAAAGGACAGAGGACTTCGTGAATATTTAGCAATTCCAAACAAAGTTTTGAGAGTTAAAATTCCCGTAAAAATGGATAATGGACAAATTAGAATTTTCACAGGTTTTAGAAGTCAACATAATAATGATAGAGGTCCATACAAAGGTGGAATACGTTACTTTAATCCTGAGGGTGGAGTTGAATACATGGAACGTGAAGTTATGGCATTATCTTCTTGGATGACTTGGAAATGTGCAATTGTTGATATTCCACTTGGTGGTGGCAAAGGTGGAATCTTTGTAAATCCAAAAACCGATAAACTAAGTGATGCTGAATTAGAAAGATTAACTCGAGGATTTGCATTTAAAATTTCTGAAATAATTGGACCTGGTAAAGATATTCCAGCACCAGATGTTTACACTACAGGTAGAGAAATGACTCAAATCATGGATACCTATAACAAACTTCATGGAAATATTTCTACACCTGGTGTAATTACTGGTAAACCACTTTCAATGGGTGGTTCTCTAGCAAGAAATGTTGCAACTGGTTTGGGTGTAGCATATTGTGTAAGAGAAGCTGCAAAAGCTATAAAGCTTAATCTAAAAGGTGCCAAAGTTGTTTTGCAAGGATTTGGAAACGCCTCAACTTTTGCAGGTGAATATTTAGAAAAAATGGGCTCCAAAGTAATTGCTGTAAGTGATTCTAAAGGTTCAATCTCAATTCCAAATGGAGCTAAAGTTAGTAAATTATTAGAATTTAAAACAAAGACAGGTTCTGTTGTTGGATTTCCTGGAAGTAAGAAAATATCCACTGAGGAATTACTTACAACAAAATGTGATATCTTAGTTCCTGGTGCATTAGAGAATCAAATTAATGCAAAGATTGCACAGAATCTTAAATGTAAAATTATTGCAGAAGCTGCAAACGGTCCAACATTACCTGAAGCAGATCCTATAATTTTCAAAAAGAAAATTTTAGTTATTCCAGACATTTTGGCAAACTCTGGTGGTGTATGCATTTCATATTTAGAATGGGTACAAAATAACATGGGTTACTATTGGACTTTTGATGAAGTTGCAAACAAGATGGAAGGCAACATTACAAAAGGTTTCAAAGATGCTTATGCAATGGCAAATAAACACAAAATTGACATGAGGCGAGCTACTATGGCTTTGGCAGTAAGTAGAGTTGTAGAAGCCTTTAACCAAAAAGGCATTTGGCCTTAGACCAAGTACGATTCATAACAAATCAATTGCTCTGTAAATCTTATCTTTCCATTTGTTATTGATGTGAGTTTTCTTTTAAATGAAAGATCAATCTTTGTTCTACGCTGTAAAAGTTGAATTGTCTTTCCTGTAAGATATCTTCCTTTTCTATCTCTGTCAAAAAGAATGATTATTTTTTCATATCTTGAAACATAATCTGCAAAATTTACAATTCCGCCAAATCTATGAAATTCAATTACCTCCCCTGAGAACCCAAGTCTTTTCAATGCAGATGCGTCTCTTTTTCCTTCTACTGCAACTATGCTGTCTTTCATCGAATTTAACTGAAGTACAAATTTTTTTATCTCTTGAATCTCTTGTTCTGTAACAAGCACAACGTTATGTCTGCTTTAACATATTAATCGCTTTTGCTAAATATCTACAATGTCTGAAGTTTTAGTTGTTCACAATACACGAATAGAAGGTTCAGGATATCTGGGTGAACTCTTAAACAACGATGGATTTGATATCACTTCAGTTCATGCAAAACATGAAAATATTCCAGAAAAAAAATATTCACTAATAGTAATTTTAGGCGCCCCTGAAAGCGCAAATGATGATTTCCCCTATTTACAAGAGGAGCAAAAACTAATCAAAAAAACAGTGGAGGATAATATTCCATTACTTGGAATCTGTTTAGGCTCACAATTGATTGCAAAAACATTTGGTGCAAAGGTGTACCCAGGACCAAAAAAGGAAATTGGATTTTACCATGATCTTGTCACTGATAATAACTCCAAACTGTTCTCTGGATTTACAAACCCTTTCACTGTTTTTCATTGGCATGGAGATACTTTTGATTTGCCAGAAAAAGCAACTCGATTAGCACATTCAGAAAATTATCAAAATCAAGCATTTCAAATTGGTAGTGCAGTTGGATTGCAATTTCACATGGAAGTCAATGAAGAAATGATTAATCTATGGCTTGATAAGACTGAGGAAAAACTTCATCAAATCCCATACATTGATCCAAAAAAAATTCGTTCTGATATAGATGAAAATATTTCAATTGTTAAAAACAATATGAATAATTTTTACAATAATTTCAAATCATCATTTCATCTTTGACCAAAGTTTAATATACAGAGTTTTTAATTCATCGATCTAACAATGAGTGCTGTGAAGAAAATCTTTGAGGAAACAATTCAAACCGATCATAAAGTTATCACAGAAGAACTCTCAAAAACTATTCTCAAAACATATGGCGTTAAAGTTCCACCCTTTGCACTAGTTACTTCTGCTGAAGAAGCAGCCAAACAAGCAAAAAAGATTGGTTTTCCACTTGTAATGAAAGTTGTTTCACCACAAATTTTACACAAAACTGATGTTGGTGGTGTTAAAGTTGGACTAGATAATGTCAATGATGTCAAAAAGACATTCAAAGACATGTATGGTAGATTATCTAAAAAGAAAGGTGTTGAAGTAAAAGGAATTCTTCTAGAAAAGATGGTTCCAAAAGGCGTAGAACTTATTGTCGGTATTCAAAATGATCCTCAATTCGGTCCAGTGATTATGGTTGGTCTGGGCGGAATAATGACTGAAGTAATGAAAGATGTTGCATTCAGAATGCTGCCTATTTCAACTTCAGATGCAAAATCTATGCTCAATGAATTAAAAGGCTCAGCACTACTAAAAGGATTCAGAGGAAGTGACCCAATTGATACAAACATGGTTGCACAAATGCTTGTACAAATTGGAAAACTAGGCGTAGAAAATGCAGATTACATAAACAGCATTGACTTTAACCCCGTTGTTGTTTATCCTAAATCACACTTTGTAGTTGACGCAAAAATTATTCTCAATAAAGAAATTAGAAAAGATTCAATCTCAAAAGCTAAACCAAACATTGAATCAATGGAGACATTCTTTACTCCAGAATCTGTTGCACTGGTAGGTGCATCCTCAACACCTGGAAAGATTGGCAATTCTGTATTGATTGCACTTGGAAAACAAGATTACAAGGGTAAAGTATTTCCAATTAATCCTAAACAAGAATCAATTCTCGGAATCAAATGTTATCCAACATTAGATGCAATTAACGAAAAGGTTGACTTGGTTGTTGTTTGCATTGATCTTGCAGAATGTGGGCCTATTATGGAAACATGTGCAAAGAAAGGAATTCACAATGTTGTAATTGTTTCAGGTGGAGGAAAAGAACTTGGTGGTGATAGAGCTACAATGGAAGCTAAAGTAAAAGAATTATCTCTAAAACACAAAATTCGTGTAGTTGGTCCTAACTGTATTGGAATGTTTAATGCTGCAAATCGTCTTGATTGTGCATTCCAGGGACAAGAAAGAATGGTGCGTTCAAAATTAGGAAACGTTGCATTTTTCTCACAAAGTGGAACCATGGGAATTAGTATGTTAGAAAGTGCTGATGTGTTTGGCTTATCTAAAATGATCAGTTTTGGTAATCGTTCTGATGTGGATGAAGCAGATATGATATGGTATGCTGCAAATGATCCTCAAACTAAAGTAATTGGATTATACGTTGAAGGATTTGGTGATGGTAGAAAATTCATCAATACTGCCAAACGTGTAATGAAAGAGCAAAAGAAACCAATCGTAATTTGGAAGAGTGGAAGAACTGCAGCAGGTGCAAAACAAGCTGCATCACATACAGGCTCTCTTGGTGGTTCAAATGCAATTATCATGGGAGCATTCAAACAAGCAGGAATTATTTCAGTTGACAGTTATCAAGAACTAGTCGGAGTCCTAAAGGCACTAGCATGGCAGCCTCCGGCAAAAGGAAATCGTGTTGCAATGACTAGTAATGGTGCAGGTCCAATGATTGGCGGAATTGATCAATTAGAGAGATTAGGTCTAACTATTGGAAAGTTAGCTCCAGAACATGTCAAAAAAATTAAGGAACATTTCCCACCAACTGTTCCAATTCATAATGGTAATCCAGCAGATGTAGGTGGTGGTGCAAATGCAGATGATTATAGATTTGTCATTCAACAATTTCTTGACGATAAGAATATTGACATTGCTATGCCATGGTTTGTTTTCCAAGATGATCCGCTAGAAGAAACAATAGTTGGATATCTAGCTGAATTATCAAATAAAAAGATAAAACCAATTTTAGCTGGCGGTAATGGTGGCCCATATACTGAAAAAATGAGAAAATTGATTGAGGCAAATAATGTTCCAGTATACAGTGACCTTAGAACTTGGGTTGCAGCTGCATCTGCATTATCTCAATGGGGCAAAGTGCTCGGAAAATAGATAACATTTAAGACTGGCACAACTAGAAAAAATATTATGTCTTTAGTTACTACATCTACTTCTGACGGCATTTGTACTGTCAAAATAAACAGACCTGACAAACTTAATGCCATGAATATTGATGTTGCAAAAGAACTCATCAAAACTTTTGAAACCCTAGACAAAGATGATAATGTTAAAGTGATCATCTTAACTGGTGAAGGAGAAAAAGCATTTTCTGCAGGTGCAGATATCGAATACATGTCAAAAATTTCTCCGGATGAATCCGTAGCATATGCAAAAACAGGCCAACTCGTAACTTCTACAGTTGAACTTGTAAGACAGCCTACAATTGCAGCCGTTAATGGTTTTGCACTTGGAGGTGGTTGCGAACTTGCAATGTCTTGTGATATTCGAATCGCAGCTGATACTGCAAAACTTGGACAACCAGAAGTCACAATTGGAATTCCTCCAGGTTGGGGTGGAACACAAAGATTGATGAGAATTGTAGGAATAGCAAAAGCAAAAGAACTTGTCTATACTGGCAAGATGATCAAAGCAGATGAAGCAAAGGAAATTGGATTAGTAAATCAAGTAGTTCCACTTGCATCATTACAAGAAGAAGCCTTGAAGATGGCAAAACAAATTGCCGCAAACTCCACAATGGGTGTTCAAATGTCAAAAGTTGCAATTAACAAAGGAAGAAACGCAGATCTTGACACTGGACTCGCAGTTGAGCTACTTGCCTGGAGAAACTGTTTTACTCATTCAGACAGAGAAGAACGCATGACAGCTTTTGTAAATAAATCAAAAAAGTAAGCTATCCCTAACTTCTTTCTTATTTTCTTGAATTACTAGTAGGTTCGGTATGAAAAGCTTATTATAATTTAAAACAGCATTTGTGTTAATATGGCATCTGAACAAACACAGAAAATGATCACTGTTTCACCAAAAGCAGCTGAAAAAATCAAAGAGTTCATGAAAGAAGAAGCAGACAATCCTCAATACCTTAGAGTTTATGTCCAAGGTGGCGGTTGCTCTGGATTATCTTATGGAATGGGCTTTGAGAAAGCACCAGAAGAAGATGACTTGGTCATGGAAGAAACTGGTATCAAACTATTAGTTGATAGTTACAGTGTTGATCATCTAAAAGGTGCAAACGTCGACTATATTGAAAGCCTAATGGGTTCTGGATTCAAAATCAACAATCCAAATGTTACAAAATCCTGTTCATGTGGTCATTCATTTAGCACTGAATAAACAACATCATTTTTCATTTTTATGTTCTTTAGTGTAAACTGTATCTAATTCCACTTTTTGAAATTTTTTATTTTATTGAAAATCCTTTCGATACCCTCATATATCGAGAATAAAAACCCAAATTATGATAATTAAGGAGATGAAGAAAGTATGTCCAATAAATCAGGAATTGTCAAATATCATGTTAAACTTTCCTTTGAAGTTGACGGACTTGTCGAACGAGCAGATATAATCGGGGCTATCTTCGGTCAGACCGAAGGATTGTTAGGCCCAGAGATGAATCTGAACGAACTACAACGAGTCTCTAAAGTTGGTCGTATTGAAGTAAATACAAAATCTACTTCAAATACAACAAACGGTGATGCATTAATTCCAATGAGTACTGATATTGATACATGTGCATTAATTGCAGCTGGAATTGAAAGTATTGATAAAGTTGGTCCATTTGATTGTGTCTTCAAATTAGAAGCAATCGATGATGTGAGAGCAGCTAAAAAAGATGACATTGTAAGACGTGCTAAAGAAATCAAACAGCGATGGGCTACCAAAACTGTTAGTGAAGGTGAAAGTATGCTAAAAGATGTTCATGAAGGAGATTCTAAAAGACTATCAACATATGGTCCATCTAAACTGACATGTAGTTCTGGAGTATTTGATTCACCTTGGATAATTTTAGTTGAAGGTAGAGCAGATGTAATTAATCTTCTCAGAGCTGGATATGATAATGCAATTGCAATTGAAGGTGCAAAAATTGATGAATCCATCAAAGAATTATGCGCATCAAAAAATACTATAGTTGCATTCATTGACGGTGACAGAGCAGGAGGTTTTATCCTCAAAGAACTAAAATCTGTTGTCAATATTGATTATGAGTTAAGAGCAGATACTGGTGTTGAGGTAGAAGAATTATCTCCACAAAGAATTGATGAGATTCTAAGACCAATCGCTGATGAAATTAAAACTGGAAAACCTGTGGCTGTTCTTAAAAGTGCAGACGATAAACCAATTGCTGAAATAGCATCTAGAGTTTTCCCAAATCTCAATGAAACTCTTGAAGCTGTAGCATTAGATGAAAACGAAAAAGAAATTTTCAAAGTTCCAATTAGCGAAGTAGTTAGCAAACTCTCAACACAATCTGGAATCAAATACCTTCTATTGGATGGTATTATTACTCAGAGACTTTTGGAAGGTGCCAAAAATGCAGGTATTGAATGTGTTATTGGACATAGAGTTGCAAAATTAACAAACTCTGAAGGACTAAATCTAAAAACATTCGGTGACCTAGGCGTAGTATAGGGCTCATCGATGACTGAACTGAAAATTCAGCACATCCTGACTCTAACTTATCTTCTTTCTAAAGGTGCAAAGCATAATTTCATAACCATCACCACTGATTCCTTGGGAAAGAATATTAAAAAATCACAACAGGCAGCATCTAAACATCTGCTTGAATTGGAAAACAATCAATTCATTGAGAGAATAATTACCGGCAGAAACATCTCTGTGAAAATAACTCCAAAAGGTTTTTCTGAAATGGTGAAATTGTCTGCGACTCTTCAAAAAAGTCTTGATTCTACTCCGTCTACAGTTGAGCTCAAAGGTACTTTGGTTTCAGGAATGGGAGAAGGTGCATACTATATGTCCCTCAAAGGCTACACAAAGCAATTCAAATCAAAGATTGGTTACATTCCATTTCCTGGAACACTTAATGTTAGACTGGATAAAAAAATACATCAAGAGGCAATTAAACAATTTGAGAATCTAAATGGAATTACAATTGAGAGTTTCTCAGATGGTAAAAGAACGTATGGTTGGGTAAAATGTTTTCATGCAAAAATTAATCAATCAATTAATTGTGAATTGATAATTCTAGAAAGAACACATCATGATAATTCTATCATTGAATTAATCTCAGATGTTTGTATTAAAAAGTCAGGGAAACTAAAAAATGGTTCTCAAGTAACAATTACAATTCCTATACTGTCATAATTTCCTTAAAATTAAATTCCATGAATTGATTCCCCATACTCTTTTTGTATTTTAGAGCTGGAGCTTTCTGGAATCGGCGATTGTAATCTTGCAACCTTTGCATCGAGTTGAATTTTTTTACACCCGTCAATGATAAATTTCTCTTGATGTACCTGGTCGTATCCTAATGCAATAATTTGTGGTTTTACTAGATTGACTGTTTTGAATATGTCGTCTTCTTGTCCAATTAGACAAAGATCCACCATTACTAGTGAATCAACCAACTCTTGTCTCTGTTCTTTGCTGTGAAGTGGCTGCCTTTTTTTCATTTTTAGGGCAGTATTGTCTGTAGCTACTACTACTATCAAAACATCTCCTAATGATTTTGCCGCATTGAGTGTATAGATGTGCCCAGGATGAATTATATCAAATACTCCGCCTGCTAAAACCACACGAAGAGAAGACCTTCCAAGTTCAGTCAGTGCAGATCTGTCTTCTTTTACTAACTTGTTTTTTATCAGTTCATCTATTTCTAAATCAATTAATTTTTGTGTAAATCCTTTTTTTGTCAGATTATCAATGTGTGATTTACCTGTAATCCCAGACAGATACAGTTCAGTTAAAATTGATTTTTTTATTAATTCCAATAATCTTTTCTAAAACTACTCTCACTTTAATTCATCGATAAATATTACATTTTTGGCTCAAGACCCTTTGCCAATCTAAGTGCATCCACCAAGCCATCGGCATATCCTATACTCAAAATTGCAACCTCATCTTGACCGTCTTCAAGAAATTTTTCTGCATCTTGAATATACAATTCAGCATTATCTAGAATCACTTTGAATTCTTTTTGATCTTTGTAATATGGAATTATTTCTTCTAACGCTTCTCTTACCATTGGAACATATTTTTTCATCATTTGTTCTGAAATCTTTTTTGTCTTTTCTGAATTGTCATGTGGTTCATCTAGACATTTTGCAAGTATCTTCAATGCGTCTGATTCAGTAAAGTGCAGTCTTCCAGGAATTATTATTGTATGTGGAGGTTTTCCAAAATCAATTTTTTTTAGACTAGAAATCTTTCCTGACGTGATTGATTGATCTTTGAATCCTATTCTTGATGCAACTATTGCATATGTTGATAAATCAATAACATTTCTTTTTTGTCCCTTTTCAGTTTCAATTAGTCCCGTCAATGCATCTTTTGGATCCATGAAAAATTTTTTGTCCTGATTATACTCTAATAATAATACTGTGTGGTTTCCTTCTATGATGTTTTTATAAATAACATAGTATGGGGTTGTTAGTGATTTCATCTCACTCATTATTGTAGCAATTCTACCAATCTTGTAAAAATGAAGACCGCACTCTCCAATCATTGATGTAAGCGATGATGATGCATGAATCGAGTGAGTCTTTATTTTTTCTTGAATGGCTCGTGTTCTTAATTCAATATGTGTAGTAGCAATGTATGGATCTCCATATGATAACAGTACAACTTTTTTTGTTTTTGCGTGCTTTAAGATCTCATTTCCGTCTTCAACTAACCATCTTTTGCCTTCTTTTAGTTCACCATTTGTCATTTTTTTGATTTTTAACACATCTGCTTTTCCAATAGGGCTTGTGAATTGTTCAAAATACACAATATCTGCTTTTGATAAAACTTCTAAAGCTTCAACTGGGATTGATTTTGAACCCGAAATTCCTAAACCTACAAACCAAAGCATTACTGCAAGTTTTTGTCATGTAGTCTTTTTAAATGATGTATCATTCGCTTTAAGATTTCAATTCCTCTTAGATACTCGTCAATTGACACTCTTTCATCTATTGTATGGGCCTCATGAGGATCCCCTGGGCCATAAGTTACAACTGGAATCTTCCACTGGTTTCCAATTACGTTCATGTCTCCAGTACCTGTTTTTCGAATCAGTGTTGGTCTTGTGTGCTCTACATCCATTATACCCAGAGTGAATGCCCTTACTATGGCAGAATTGTGTGGAGCTTCAAATGGCTCAGTCTCATCAATAATTGAATAATATGCCTCAACTTTTCTTTTCTGGGCTATCTCATTTACTAGAACTGATATTTTTTGTTCTACTAATTTACAATTTGTATCTACAGGAATTCTGATATCAAAAGTTGAAACACATTCTTTTGGAGTTACGTTATGACTTGTACCTCCATTAATCTCAGTTAATGTTGCAGTTAGAAGCATTCCTTTACTTTTTTTATCTTGTTCTGATTCTAAACCTTCTTTGAGTTCTTTAGAGAAGATCATTGTTTCTTCAATAGCGTTTTTTGAAAGCCATGGTGCACTTGCATGTGCGCTATCATCTACACTCACTTTGAGATTGATTGCCAATCTTCCTTTGTATGCAATTGTTACTTGTTTAATCCCACTTGGTTCTCCAAACACTGCATAATCTACATCCATGGGATTTTTGACGAGATTTTTTACACCTGTAGCATTTCCTTCTTCATCCACAGTGCCGACAAAAATTACCGTGCCGTTATTATTTTGGACTGAAGCTGCTGCAAATAACATTGCCATCAATGGTGCCTTTGCATCAGATGCACCTCTTCCATAAAGTGAGTCTCCTTCTTTTCTTACTTTGACTTTACCTGGAACTACATCCATGTGTCCACAAAGCAATATTTTTGGTGAACCTGTTCCTTTTTTTGCAATAATATTTCCTACTTCATCTATGTGAATATCTTCAAATCCCAAGTCGTCACATTTGTCTGCAAGAAATTCTGCCATTGTTTTTTCATTAAGTGATGGTGTGTACAATCTAAGTGCTTTCTCAAGCATCTTTACGGCAAATCTAGGTGTGACAGTAAATGTTGTTTCCAATTCTCACTTTTTCTTTTTCATTGCGTAATCAATCATTAGGGAAGGTATGTCTACGCCGCATACTCTTACCGTATTTTTATATTCAGTTGTATTGTTAACCTCATGAACTACTAGTCCTCTGTCATTGCTTTCCATCAAATCCACCCCAACTATGTCTCCCTGAACTGCTTTTTTTGCCTTAATACACATTTCTTCCATCTCTGGTGTTACTTTGCATGGTTCTGCAGTTCCGCCTAGAGCCATGTTTGTCTTCCAATTACCATCACCTGAAGTTCTGTAAATTGCTGCAACAATCTTATCTCCTACCATAATTGCTCTAATGTCTCTTGGTGGTCTGCTAACAAATTCTTCTAAATAATGAACTTGATAAATTGGATACATGCTTTCTCTACTGTCAATAATTCCTTCAGCAGAATCTTTGTCGTTTAATTTTGAAATTAATCTGCCCCAACTACCAACTGTTGGTTTGATTACTTTTGGATATCCATGAGTTTCTAAATGCTCAATTGCCGCATCCTTTGAAAATGCAACTGCGGCATATGGTGTTGGAACTCCGAATTTTTTTAACAACATATGTGTAAATAATTTATTTCCTGCAAAAATTCCTGTGTTAAGACAATTAATTACATTTACACCCATTCCTTCTAGTGCTGCAGTAGAATGGAGATTTCTGTAATAGCTTACACATCTCTGTATGACTGGCCCATAGTCTTCTGGTTTGATTTCTAAATCCAATGCTAAATTCTTACAATCAACCATCTGGATGTTGATGTTCTTTTTTTTGCCAGCTTCTAATAGTGCTTTTTCTTCCCAACGGATGGTATCATAAAGAATTGTAACGTCGGGACTCACTGCCCCCAATCCTCGCCAACCGTTTGGGCAGGCTTTAATTGGAAACCGTTTGAACCTTTTGCTAATTCAAAACTTGCGCCACATTCCGGACATGTTACAATTTCTCCTTCCATAGCATCCTTTGGAATGGAAATTTCTGCATCACATTCTTCACATTTTGACATGTTTTCTATCCACTTTCCCTCTTTATTTATCATTAATTATCTTTTTTTCGAGTCTGTCCGCTAGTGGAATCTCAATCAAATCGCCCATTCTTAGTTCCTTTAGGCCTAGGGCTACTGCTTTTGCCCCTTCATCATCTTTTTCAAGACCCAAAATTGACATTAAATATGCTGCACCTGTTTTTCCTGCCAGTTCTCCAAATACGATTCTTCTTGTATTGCCAACTGCCCTTGGTGGAATTGGTTCATAGGCAGCTGGATTTCGCAGTATCGCTGCAAGATGTGTTCCTGCTTTGTGTTTGTATGCAGAAGAACCGACTAGTGGTTTTGAATCATATGGTTTAATCGAAGTATAGTTTTCAATTAGTCTTGACAAGTCTAACAACATATCCAATCTAAAGTCATTTGGAGATTTGTAAAGATATGTCAATGCTACTGCAACCTCTGCAAGAGGTGGAATTCCTGTTCTTTCACCAATCCCATCAATTGTGGTATGTATTTGATCTACACCTGCATCACATGCTGAAAATGCATTAGCTACTGCAAAACCAATATCATTATGAACATGTGCATCAAGTGGAACATCAATTTCATCTCTTACAGTCTTGACAAAATTATACATGCCAATAGGACGCATGATGCCAACAGTATCTGGCAAACTAATTCTATCAACACCTGCCTCTTCAATTGCCTTACACACTTTAAGTAAAAATCCTGGTTCTGCTCTACTACCATCTTCAACTGTAAATCTAATTTTAAGTCCATGTGATTTTGCATACTCTACTGTCTCGACTGCTCTGTCTAATGCTTCTTCTCTGGTGATTCTCAGTTTATCTTTTAGATGAATGTCTGAAATTCCAAGATATGCTGCACACCATTTTGCATCAACACTCAATGAAATGTCAATGTCTTCTTTTAGAGCTCTACCGTGAGATACAATATCTGCCTTTAATCCTTGCTTGATAATTGTTTTAGTTGCTTCTTTATGATCACTTGAAACAACTGGTGAGATTTCAATTTGGTCTACTCCAAAATAATCTAACATCCATGCAATTTGTATTCGTTGTTTGTTTGTAAATGAAACACCTGGATGTTGCTCTCCTTCTCTTAGAGTACTATCTAGTACCTTGATCTTCTTTGGAGTTTTCTCGTATGCATTGTAAATGTCTGCATAGTAATTCGGATCTTTCATTACAGAAAACGTTGACATTAATTGAGAATATAAACATATTCGTACTAGTTTCGCTCAAAATTAAGTGTATAGATCCTAATTTAGGCAAGTATAGAAATTATTTAACGAAAGTCGTATTATGCTACTTTACGAAGTATGATGACTGTATTGCTGTCAATCACACCTGGGATTTTTCTTAATGCATCAATGCTGTTATTGATTTCAGAAATATTTGTGGCACTAATTATTGTCGTAATGTCGTACTGACCTGTGATTTCGTAAACTGTTTTTACTCCTTCTAATTTTACTAGTTTCTCAGAAACTTTGGCAGTATCTGTTGCAGAATCAACGGATATCAAAACAATTGCACTTGTAGTGTTCTCCTCTCCAATCTCAACTGTGAATCTTTTGATAGTTCCACTATCTACCAAATTTTTTACTCTTCGTCTAACTGCTGATTCTGATAATTTTAGCTTCTTTCCAATATCTACAAATGATTCTCGAGAATCCTCTTTGAGAAAGTTTATTATTTTTTCATCAATTTTATCTTTATACATTAATTTTTTTCTCCTCTACAGTTAGTACTTTATCTAGGGTTTCTAAAACTTTCGTTACGTCTTCTTTAGTAATTACTAGTGGTGGCAAGATCCTAAGAATATTTCTTCCCGAATATAACATGAGAACCCTCTCCTTCATGAGATTCATTAGAATATCTTTTACCTCAAACTTCAATTCTACACCTATCATCAATCCCTTTCCTCTGATTTCTCTAATTATTGGATGCTTTTCTTTTAATTTCTCTAAACCTTCTCTGAAGAACTCTCCCATTTTTTGAGAGTTTTCAATCAAGCCGTCTTGAGTCAGTGCCTGTAATGTAGCAATACCTGCTGCACAAGAAAGTGGATTTCCTCCAAATGTAGATGAATGCTCTCCTTTACTCATTGAAGCAAGAATGTCTGGTCTAACTAAAGTTGCACCCATTGGGACTCCACCTGCAATTCCTTTTGCAAGACACAAAATGTCTGGCGCTGTATTCCAATGTTCACATGCCCATAATCGTCCCGTTCTACCCAATCCTGCTTGTATTTCGTCAAAAATTAATAGAATTCCTTTTTCATCACAAAGCTTTCTTACTTCTTGTAAAAATCCGTCCGGTGCTACATTGATTCCACTTTCCCCTTGAATTGGTTCTAAAATTACAAATGCTGTGTCTTCATCAATTGTTGAACGAAGAGATTCAATATCTCCAAATGATGCAAATGAAACTTTTTCAACTAGTGGTTCAAATGCTTTTTTATATTTTGGATTAAATGTTAATGATAATGCACCTAATGATTTTCCATGGTATGATCCTTTCATTGCAACCATTCCTTTTTTACCTGTAAACTTTCTTGCAAATTTTATAGCTGCTTCTATTGCTTCTGCACCGCTATTGTTTAGGTGAACTTGAGTAAGTCCTTTTGGTGCAAGTCCAATCAGTGTTTTGAGAAACTCTTCTCTTGTTTTGTTGTACAATGAACTGTGAACTGTAATTATTTTGTCTACTTGATCTTTGATTGCTTTTACAACTCTTTTATTTTGATGTCCAACTATTGCAACACCATATCCTCCCATGCAATCGATGTATTCTTTTCCATCAATATCCCAAACATGTGCTCCTACTCCTTTTTCAATTGTAACTGGGAACCTTTGATACAGGCCTCCCATAAAGTCGTCTTCAGTCATGTTTAATCACCGTACAGTTATCGTGTGAAATGGCCGATGATATAGGATTTTCTCTTTGACCGTTTGCAATTAGTGCCTCTTTTACTCCCATGTCTAACGCTTCAGTTGATGCAAGAATTTTCTTTTCCATTCCTGGACCTATCTTTGGTCTAATCTCTTTTGCTTCTGCTAGGGTTAGTTTTGTAACAAGTTTGTCATCCATTAGCAGTCCATCTACATTTGTTATGAATAACACTTTATCACAACCTACACTTCCTGCAACATATGCTGCGGCTCTGTCTCCGTCTACATTGAGAAAATCTGATTCTTCGCTAATTGCAATAGGGGAAATTACAGGCGTCAAACCTTGCTTTAGTAGTAGTTTAATCAAATCTGAATTGACTTTGGTGATTTTACCTGTGTATCCACCATCAATTGCTTGTTTTCTACCTTTTTCATTAATTATCAATAATGTCTTTTTTCTTTCTGCCTGAATTATTTTAGCATCTACTCCAGTAAGACCAATTGCATTAATTCCGTTTTTCTGAAGCATTTGAACAATTGATTTGTTTATTCTTCCAGATATTACCATGGTAAAAATTTCTGCAGTCTCTTTGTCTGTGTATCTACTTTTAATTCCACTAGGTGATGTTACAAATTTTGGTTCTTTGCCAAGTTGCTCACAAACTTTTGTTACTTCTTTTCCTCCGCCATGAACTATGATTAATCCTTCTGTCTCTGCAACTTTTTTAATGTCTGCAAGAGTTGATGGATGTAAATTATCTACTACACTCCCACCGATTTTAATTGTGATCATTTCTATACTGGAGTTAATGGAGTGTATCTCAAACCATCCATCTCATCAAAACCACACATAACATTCATGTTTTGTATGGCAGAACCTGCTGCACCTTTCATTAAGTTGTCTGATGCTGAAATAGCAATCAATCTGTGGTTTTCTTCATCAATGTCAAAACCAATGTCACAAAAGTTTGAACCAACTACAAATTTTGGATCTGGGAATTTGTAAAGTCCTTTTTTATCTCGAATCAATCGAATGAATCTTTCTTGACCATAAGTTTCACGATAAATCTTCCAGATTTCTTTTTCATCCAAATCTTTTTTCATAAATGTATGATTAGTACATAAAATTCCACGAACTACATCTACTGCATGTGGACTCATAGAGACATGAATTTTCTTTCCGGCAATCTCACTTAGCTCTTGTTCTATTTCTCCAGTGTGTCTGTGTTTTGCTGGTTTGTATGGTCTGATTACTCCTGCTCTCATTGCATGTGCAGTTCCTGAACCAGAACCTGCCCCTGATGAGCCAATCTTAGAATCTACAATTATGTGATCAATATCGATTAAATCATTTCTAATTAATGGCGCAAGTGCTAATGTTGATGTTACTGCCATACATCCAGGACAAGATACCAGTTGTGCTTTTTTGATTGCCTCTCTGTGTAATTCTGGAACTCCAAATACTGATTTTGGCAAGTAGTCTGGGTGTGGGTGTTCCCATCCGTACCACTTATCATAATCTGCAGCATTATGTAATCTATAATCTGCACTCAAATCAATAACTTTTAGACCTCTATCATACAATGCTTTTACAATTTCAGTTGCAGTCCCATGTGGTACTGCTGTAAAGACCAGGTCACATTTATCAGTCATTTTATCATAATCTAATTCCGAAAAAGTAAGATCGGTAAATCCTTTCAAACTTGGTTGTATTCTATGAAGATACTCGCCAACATGCTGTCGTGATGTAACCATTGCGATCTCTACATCTGGATGATTCACTAAAAGACGAAGTGTTTCTCCTCCGACATATCCTGATGCACCTACAACACCGACTTTCATCATACTCCTCACGTAAGGAACTATAATTTATTTCCTAACATATCTGAAGGCGTATTCTACCATTTCTTTTGGTATATTTCGTCTAGAAACTTTTGAGAGTCCCTTAAACTCTACAGTATTGTTAACTTCATGAACAACCAATCCGCGTTTTTCGTCTTCCATAATGTCGATCCCTAAAATTCCACCACCCATGGCTTTGGATGCTTTTGTTGATATTTCTTCGATCTCTTTTGTGATCTCACATAACTCTGGATCTGCACCAAGTGCAATGTTTGTCTTAAAACCCCCCGATGATTTTCTATACATTGCAGCAATTGGTTCATCATCAATTGTAATCACTCTAATGTCTCGTGGCGGTCTGTTGATAACTTCTTGAAGGTAGAATATTCTATCATGGGGGCTATCTGTTATGTCTCTGATCTCAAATAATGCATCTGCTGTATCTTTGTCTTTTAGTTGCATTACCCCTCTTCCCCAGCTTCCTATGACTGGTTTTATCACCAAAGGATATCCAACTTTTTCAAGGTTTTCAGAAGCGCTCTCACTTGTGAATGAAAAATATGTTTTTGGCGTAGGTACATTATGTTTTTTTAGCATTAAAGTCATGAACATTTTGTTTCCGCACATGCTTGCAACTTGAAACTTGTTGAGCACTGGAACATCCATAAATTCTAGACAAGATGTAAAGTGCAGTCCTCTAAAGTAACTAACACATCTCTCTAAAACAACGTCTCCAAAATCAAAATCTTCTTTTTTACTGTCTGTATTGACTTGAGTAATCTTGGCATCCTGCATCACTACATGATGACCTAGATTGGATGCCTCTTTTTCGAGCATCTTTTCTTCCGTTCTTAGACGGTCAAATACAACACAGATTTTTGACATTACTCTCCCCAGTCTTCGCCTACGGTTTCTGCTTGTTTTAGCTCAACAATAGATCCATTTTTTTTTGCGATCTCAAAGTCGGCACCACAATCAGAACAAGAGATTATCTCTCCAACAGAGGCATCGTCTGGGATGTTAAGAGTTGCATCACATTCTTGACATTTCATATTTTTGTTGACCTTTTCTTTTGTAATTTATTAGCTTCTGTTGATTGAATTCCCCACAATTCTACAAATCCTTTTGCCATTTTTTGATCAAAAGTTGATTCTGATCCATATGTAGCGATCTTGTGACTATATAGTGAATAATCTGATTTTCTTCCAACAACTCTCATGCTTCCTTTGAAGAGTTTTATCTTTACAGTTCCTGTTACTGGTTTTTGTGATGTCTCGATGAATGAATCAAGGTCTTGTTTTAGTGGGTCTTGCCATAATCCTGAATATGCAAGATATGCCCATTCATCATCAATGATTGATTTGAATTTGTTTTCATGTTTTGTATGGACCATTTTTTCTAAATCTGAATGAGCTTCAATAAGACACAAAGCGCCAGGTGTTTCATACACTTCACGGGATTTTATTCCAACAACTCTGTCTTCAATGTGATCAACAATTCCAACTCCTGCATCTCCTGCTTTTTTATTTACGTATTCAATTAATTTTATGGGTTCAAGAATTTTTCCGTCTACTGCAACTGGAATTCCTTTTTCAAATTTAATTTCAATATATGTTGGTTTATCTGGTAAATTTTTTGTTTTTACCCAAATGAATGCATCGTCTGGTGGTTCACTGTAAGGATCTTCTAAAACCCCACCTTCAATTGCACGTCCCCACAAGTTTTGATCAATGCTAAATCTTTTTGCTACTGAATCAATTTCAATTCCATGTTTTTTTGCAAATGCTAATTCTGTTACTCTGTCTAAATTCTTATCTCTGATTGGTGCAATGATTGGCAAGTCAGAACCTGAACGCAATGTAATATCAAATCTAACTTGATCATTTCCTTTTCCTGAACATCCATGAGCTAACGATGTTACTTTTTCTTTTTTTGCAATTTCTAAAACTTTTTCAGCAATCAATGGTCTTGCTAATGCTGTTGCTAAACAATATTTTTTTTGATATAGTGCATTTGCCTTAATTGAAGGAAAAATAAATTTTTCAACAAACTCTTTTCTTGCATCAATGTTGTAGTGTTTTTTCACTCCAAGTTTTTTTGCTTTGGCCTCGATTTTTCTCTGATCATCGCCTTGACCTACGTCTACAGTTACTGTGATTACATCCATGTCGTATTCTTCTTGGAGGTATTTTACAACAACTGATGTGTCCAATCCACCAGAAAATGCAAGAATTCCTTTTCAGTCATAAAACATCTTTTTCCGTTGTAATTTGGAATTTATCTTTTGTGTTGCAATGAAAATAAAAAATTTCTTTCAATTTTGCCTAACTAGCTTGAGCTAAAATTCGATGATTATTTAACAGCCAAAATATAACGCTGTTTTATGAAAATGCGATCAATAATTTTGGCGGGAATCGCTAGTATCATTTTGATATTATCCGTTGGAATTATTGTTAACACTGATGGATCTACTCGTGAAAATAAGATCCGAGTAGCATATTTCCCTAACATCACTCATGTTGTTCCAATTATTGGACTTGAGAGAGGAACGTTTGCAAATGAAATTGGAAATACAATTACTATTCAACCGATTCTATTTGATTCTGGACCTCAGGTGATAGAATCAATTTTTGCAGGTTCTGTTGATATAGCATATGTTGGTCCTGGACCTGCAATTAATGGATTTTTAAAATCTGAACATCACAATGTAAAAATTTTATCTGGTGCTGCAAGTGGCGGTGTCAGTTTTATTGTTCATCCTGATTCAAAAATTAATTCTGCTGAAGATTTTATAGGCAAACGAATTGCAGCTCCTCAAATTGGAAATTCTCAAGACATCTCTTTGAGAACTTATCTTTCTGCTAATGGATTAAAACCAGCTGAAAAGGGAGGGTCTGTAATAGTTTTGAATGTACCTAATTCAGATATTTACACGTTATTTGCAAAAGGTGATATCGATGCTGCTTGGGTTGCTGAACCCACTGCCACATTATTGGTGCAGAAATTAAACGGAACAAGATTGTTTGATGAAATTGATATGTGGCCTGATCAAAAATTTGCATCTGTTTTATTAATTGTCAATGAAGATTATGTGAATCAGCATCCTGAAGTAATTCGTAAATGGCTAGAGGCACATCAACAAACAATTGATTGGATAAATTCTAACCCTGAAGAGACAAGAATAATTTTTAATCAATTTCTCAAAAGAGAACTGGGCAAATCTCTTTCTGATAATTTAATTGATGAATCATTATCTAAGTTACAAATTACATCTGATCCTATTGTTAGTTCAATTGAGACTTTTGCTAAAAGAGCAGATTCACTTGGATATCTTGGACGACATGGGTATAGTTTGGATGGAATTTTCTTTGACATAAATTCAAATTCCCAATTACAGGAGGTTTTGATACCTTGACAAAACTTGAGGCTAAAAATATTGTAAAATATTTCAAGCATGATAGTCATCGCCTAAAGGCATTGGGCGGCGTAAACTTGGAGATTGAAGATGGTGAATTTGTCTGTCTAGTAGGGCCCTCTGGATGTGGAAAATCAACTTTTTTGAGAATTGTTGCTGGATTGGAGACTCCTGAAGAAGGTGAAATTCTATTTGATGGAAAACCTGTTACCACTACTGGTCCTGAAAGAATCATAGTTTTTCAAGAAGGTGCATTGTTTCCTTGGTTGAAAGTACAGGATAATGTAGAATTTGGATTGAAGATGGCAGGAATCCCAAAAGAAGAACGTGTGCAGATATCTAAAAGATACTTGGATATGATGCAATTAACAAAATTTGCAGATTCATACACTTACCAACTTTCAACTGGAATGAAGCAAAGAGTTGCAATAGCTAGAGCTCTGGTAATGGATCCAGATGTCTTGCTAATGGATGAACCATTTGCAGCACTTGATGCTCAAACACGAGATTTGTTGTTAGTTGAAATGCAATTGATATGGGAAAAAACGAAAAAAACTATTCTGTTTGTAACTCACAATGTTGCAGAAGCTACAGTACTTGGAACAAAGATTGCAATATTTAGCAATAGGCCATCCGTAATAAAAAAAGTAATCAATGTAGAGTATAAACGTCCTAGACTTGTAGAGGATCAAAATTTACTACCACTTCAACAAGAAATTTTATCTGAATTACGACCCGAGGTAAAGAAAAACCAGTGATACTAATGAAAAAAAATACTTTGATGAAACAAATTATCTTTTATGTTGTACTGGTAGCTATTTGGCAAATTGTTTCAATGACAAATATCTGGCCAAACAATCTCTTTCCTTCTCCATATGAGGTAGCTGAAGATTTAGTATACACTGCATCAGATGGAAGTCTGTTCTATGGAATAGGAACTAGTCTTTTGAGATTAGTTATTGGATTGGCAATTTCAATAGTTGGTGGAATGTTGCTTGGAATATTGATGGCAAGAGTAGAGACTGTAAATCAAACTATTGGCTCGTTGGTTTTAGGTCTACAATCAATTCCATCAGTGGCATGGGTGCCTCTTGCAATACTTTGGTTTGGATTAACTGATGGCGGAATTATTTTTGTCACTGCAATAGGCTCAATGTTTGCAGTTACAATCGCTACTTATTCTGGAGTGAAAAACATCAATCCTCACTATATTGAGGCTGCCAGAAATATGGGTGCAAAAGGAACTCAGTTGGCTACATATGTCTTGATTCCTGCGGCGTTTCCTTATTTGATATCTGGCTTCAAACAAGGCTGGGCATTTGCCTGGAGAGGAGTAATAGGTGCTGAATTATTATTCTCATTTTTAGGATTGGGATTTTTGCTAAATGTAGGACGACAACTAAATGATATCTCCCAAGTGTTTGCAATAATGTTGGTAATTATGATGGTTGGAATTGCAATCGATGGAGTAATCTTCAAAAAACTTGAAAATAAAGTAATGTCTAGATGGGGATTACGTTAAACTCTATTGTTTTATTTTTAGAGATACTCCAAATGCTACAATAATTATTACAACTGCAAAATACATTACAGCATGATAATCAAATAAGAACGCAATACTTCCAGCAATCACTGGACCTACAACTGTTGAAATAGATATTGTAGAGCTAAAAATCCCAGTTGATGTAGACCGTGGATTGTTTTCCATCAAATGAAAATTCCCTGCAATAAACAATAATCCCCACGTTACTCCTACTAGTGCCATAAATGGCATCGACATCCACCAATCTGTAATTAATGCCAACCCTACAAAGACAAATGAAGTACTGCCAATCCCTATTTTGAATTTAGTTGGATTTGAGAGTTTAATTTTACTTGCCATCAAATTCATTGTGATAAATGCCATCACTGTATTTGCAACATATACTATTGATACTTGATAAAGCTCGGCACCTAATTTTTCCATTAACATCAATGGAAAAATTGTCCAAACTGCAGTAGCTCCAATATGTCTTAGGAGTAAAGATGAAAAAAGGAATTTATTTTTTGAAATTACCTTTTTTGTAGTACCTGGTTCTATCTCTTTGTCTTGGAGTGGGTTTGGCAGTTTGATAGTAAATAATAATCCGATAAAAAATGAAGCTGCACTAAGTAAAAACACAATCTTGAGATCATTTGCAAATCCGGCTGCAGCAATTCCTGCAAGCCATCCTAATGCTTGAAATGAGATTACAGTGGCGGCTCTCTTTTTTTCAATATTTGCCTCATATGTGTAGGCAATCATGGCTGGAATCATTACTCCACTGGCAACTCCAGCTGCAATTCTTACTAGGAACAGCAAAGAGATGTCATTTGCAAAATAATGCAATCCAAAAGCTATTGCGCATCCAATAAACCCAATTCTGATGAATTTGAGCCTAGTGCCTTTCTTGTCTGAGTGTCTTCCAAAATAAATCTCCGATAAAATTTGAGCAAAACTAAATGAAGCAACAATCAATCCTATTTCAAATATTGATTCTGTAACTCCCCCTTGCAATTAATGGCATGAATACAAATACCATTGAGATTCCTGCATGTTGAAAAAAGGTTGCACTTCGAACTAGGTTGTTGACTTGAGTCTTGAGCATAAATTTACATAAAAACACATTTCACCTAATTTGAATATACGGTCTAATACTAACAATAACTGTGGATTTTTCTCAAAAGAGTTAAACTATCATTAAGCATTTGAAAAATAAATTGACTCAAAAAGAACCATTTCTTGTAGCATTACAAAATAGAATATTGCTTTTTGATGGTGCAATGGGTACTGAGATTCAAAAGTATGATCCAAAGCCTGAAGACTTTCCAAATAACCAAGATGGATTCAACGATGGATTAGTATTAACTCATCCCGAATGGATAAAACAAATTCATAGAAATTATTTAGATGCAGGTTCTGATTGTATTGAAACAAATTCTTTTGGATCAAATAAAATCAAATTAGACGAATATGGTTTTGGAGATCAAACAATAGAATTTAATAAAAAAATAGCTAGTCTTGCAGTTGAAGTCTGTTCAGAGTATAATGATAAACCACGATATGTGATTGGCTCAATGGGACCGTCTGGTTATCTTCCAAGTTCAAATGATCCTGACTTGGGACAAAAACCCCTAGATGAAATTAGAGATGCTTTTGAATTGCAAGCTGAAGGTCTAATTCTTGGAGGCGTTGATGCTCTTTTAATTGAAACAAGTCAAGATATTTTGGAGGTGAAACTTGTCATTGAAGCATGTCATAAAGCAATGAAAAAAACTGGAAAAAAAATTCCAATAATTGCAAATACTACTTTGGATCAGTATGGCAAAATGCTACTTGGGACAAATATTCAAGCTGCATACACTACAGTATCTGATATGGGAATTGATGTCTTTGGATTGAACTGTTCCACCGGTCCTGTTGAAATGACTCCTAGTGTTAGGTGGTTAGATGAGCAAAATGAACATAACATATTGGTTGTCCCAAATGCTGGCATGCCTGAAAATCAGGGTGGACGTGCTGTATACAAGATGACTCCTGAAAAAATGGGTGAAGTGTTAGGGGATTTTCTTAAACAGTACAAAAAAGTTCGAATAATCGGAGGCTGTTGTGGTACCAATCCACAACATATTGCTGCACTACGGAAAGTAATTGACGAAAAGGACTATTCTATCAAGAGTTAGGTATTTAGAAAAATGAGGAGACTTTATCATATTGATTCCAAGAGTTAGCTCTGCACTAAAAGCAGTTGATTTGAAACAATTGCCACCTCCTTTGATAATAGGAGAGCGAATCAATACACAGGGTTCTAGAAAAGCAAAACAACTTGTACTCAATGATGATTTTGATGGGCTAGTAGATTTAGCTAGAACCCAAGTAGAAGATGGTGCACATTGTCTTGATGTCTGTGTTGCAACAACTGAGCGTTCTGATGAACGACAATTCATGATACATCTTGTAAAAAAATTAAGTTTAGAAATTGATGCTCCTCTGGTAATTGATTCTACAGATCCTGATGTGATAAAAGCAACTGTGGAACAAATTCCTGGTAGACCAATAATTAACTCAATTAACTTGGAAGGGGACGGAAGTCGATTTGAAAAACTTGCTCCTATAATGGCAAAGTATGGTTTACCTGCAATTGCATTATGTATTGGACCAAAAGGTATGGCAAAAACTCCTCAAGAGAAAGTTGAAACTGCTGAATTACTTTATGAGACAGGAAAAAAATATGGTCTCCAGATTGAGCAATTTATTTTTGATGTTCTAACATTCACACTAGCTACTGGCGAAGATGAGTTTTTGGATGCAGGAAAAAATACTTTGGAAGGTATTAGACTAGTCAAAGAGAAATTTCCAAACTCATTTACTACTTTGGGATTGAGTAACATTAGTTTTGGATTAGTTCCATATGCAAGAAAAGTTCTCAACTCTGTTTTTTTGTATCATGCTGTCAAGTCTGGACTGGATACTGCAATTGTCAATGCAAAAGAGATTATTCCATATGGTGAAATTGATGAAAAAGAAAAAAACTTGCCGAAGATTTAATCTTCAACACTCATCCAAATGCCTTATCTGAATTAATAATTTATTTTGAAAAGGCAGGAAATCAGGGTGAGACTGCTTCAAAAAAGATGGATGTGGATCCTACTTGGGCTCCTGGAAAACGTGCCTATTTTAGAATTTTAAACAGACTAAAGGATGGAATTGAAAATGACGTAGTTTCAGCAATTGCAGAAAAAATTGGTAAAAATGAAATAATCAAAAACAACAATGGCGCTCTCTCACTTGATGTCCCACAGACAATTACTCATGATGGTGCAATTAGAACACTAAATGAGGATCTCCTTCCTGCAATGAAGGAGGTCGGCGACAAATTTGGCTCTGGTGAATTAATTCTGCCATTTGTTCTCAAATCAGCTGAATGCATGAAGGCAGCAGTTGGGGAATTAGAAAAATATCTAGTCAAAGAAGAAGGCACTTCAAAAGGAAAACTTGTACTGGGAACAGTTTATGGCGATGTACATGACATTGGAAAAAATCTTGTAAAGACAATTTTTCAAAATAATGGTTACACAGTTTATGATTTGGGAAAACAGGTGCCACTACAGAAATTTTTAGATAAAATAGATGAAGTAAAACCTGACGCAATTGGTCTGTCTGCATTATTAGTATCAACCTCAAAGCAGATGCAGTATTTTGTTGAACATGCAAGAAAAAACAATATGGGTATTCCAATTCTATGTGGTGGTGCTGCAATTAACAGTAATTACATTAACAGAATTGCAAAAGAAGGTGGGATTTACGAATCTGGTGTGTTTTATTGTAATACAATGTTTGAAGGACTCAAAAC
>NZ_AHJG01000226.1:0-629 GCF_000241145.1 Candidatus Nitrosarchaeum limnium BG20
TGGGAAGAGAAGTTGTTGTTGCCATTACTAATGGCAAATTAGATTTTGGTCCATGGGAACAAATCCTCTACGGGGAATTTGATGGGAAAAGACCTAAAAGAGTTTTAGTTAAAATTATTGGTGAATAATTATCCGAAATCTGCATCACGTTTCTGACTTTGTGTCTCATTCTTTCTTGCTGAAGCTCTAAACTCTTCATCATGATTTTGAGGTCCATGACCACATTTGACACATGCTACTCTAAAACCATCATCGTTTTTTTGCCAAGTCTCGCAGCCACAAAAACATGCCATATGTTGTATTGTTTCTAATATGATATATCCTTTGGGATCTTTGAAACTTGGAATTAATTTTTAAGCTGATTTACAGCACTCGCCCATTGGGATTTCATGATCATGGGGACATTTTCTTGGATGCTTTAACATTGTACAAAGGGCATCTGTGAATTGTTTATTCATGTGATGCTCAATTCCACATACCATCTCCTCATCAATTGCAACTTTTAATGCACTATCCATTAAAACCTCCAACAATCTACTGTTTCTCATCATGCTAGAGCCAATTCTTTCTCCGTCTTGGGTTAGAGTTACACCTGCTTTGTTGTAATTTACAAGATTCTTCTCATTTAG
>NZ_AHJG01000225.1:0-3319 GCF_000241145.1 Candidatus Nitrosarchaeum limnium BG20
CAGATGACATTTAATTTTCATGAAATTCCGGGGTTTATTTACATTTGGGTCTATTACCAAGGTAAAATTTGATCAAGTTTTATATGCATAATCAGTGTAAGCAAACCAATGGATGATTTTGAGAAAGAGTATCCCGGGTTTGATTGGAAGAATACACCAGCTTACAAACACCCAGGAGGTAAAGATTGTCCATGTCCAAAACATGAATACATTAGAGAACAGATCAATTTTACAAAACAAGTAAATCAAAAAGGAAAAGAACCATCAAAAATTACTTTGAAGTTCTGCCCAGATCATTACAAGGTGTACACACAAGAAGTAATTCCAGCTATGCCATTAAAATATAGAATTTTGACAAAAATTGCATTAAAGCTTGGAGCAATTCAAATTGAGCAGTTAAAGTATATGGAATCCGAATTATGTTTTTATTGTAAATTCGGTTCTGGTGGTCACGATAAAAAGAATGAACTTCCACCTATGAGATAAAAAGGCCTAATCAAGACTAAGCAATATTTTTGGTTTGTTTGGAGTAGGTTCCAATAACGCAATAGTACCAGTTCCTTTACATATAGCACGTTTGTCTTTAATCAATAACAAAATTAAACGACAGTGAGAAATAAAAGGCACTTTTTAAAATTATTTTAAAATCAGAGATCATACAAATCCAGTTAAGCTTATACTTGTTCTATATTTAGGAGGGTCATGCCAATTGAGGACATACATGAGTTTGTATCAGAATTAGAAAAAAATGGAGAGTTAAAAAGAGTAAAGACGGAAGTAGATGCAAATTTAGAGATTGCAGAAATTCTAAGAAGAACAATGTATTCAAATGGTCCGGCAATACTGTTTGAAAACGTAAAAAATTACAGTATGCCAGTGTTAGGAAATGCATTTGGATCAATGAAAAGATTAGAGATAGGTCTTGAGATGACAGACTTTACAGAGATTGGTCAAAGAATTGTAGATATGACAAAGATGGACATGCCATCAGGATTTCTAAATAAAATTAAAAAATTACCAGAGCTTTCTAAGATGGCAGAATCTTTTCCCAAGTTAGAAAGTAGCGGACCGGTGACTGAGATTACATCAAGTTCAGCATCATTTGACGACTTACCAATTATAAAATCATGGCCAGATGACGCGGGGCGTTTTATAACATTAGGATTAGTTGCTACAAAACATCCAGAAACAGGAGTAAAAAATCTTGGAGTGTACAGAATGCAAATTCTAGATAGCACTCATGCAATGATGCATTGGCAGAAACACAAACGTGGTGCACATCATGGGGATATTTCAAAAGAAAGAGGAGAAAAGATTCAAGCTGCAATAATTATTGGGTGTGAACCTGCAACTGTATTTTCTTCCATAGCTCCAGTACCAGAAGGATTAGACAAATACTTGTTTGCAGGAATCACAAGAAAAAAAGGAATCAAAACAGTAAAATGCAAAACAATTGATTTGGAAGTTCCCGCAAATGCAGAGATTGTTTTAGAAGGATATGTTGATCCTCATGACATACGAGATGAAGGACCATTTGGAGATCATACAGGATATTACACACCAGTTGAGCCATATCCAACATTCACATTAACTGGAATTATGAGAAGGAAAAATCCAATTTATGTTACAACTGTAGTAGGAAAACCAATTTTAGAAGATGCGTATATTGGAAAGGTTATCGAGCAGTCGTTTTTACCATTAATACGAATGTTCCATCCCGAAGTAGTAGATTTTAGTATGCCAGCAGCAGGATGGTTTCAAGGTTTTGCAATAATTTCAATTAAGAAAAGATATCCAGGTCAAGCAAAAAAAGTCATGATGGGGTTATGGGGAATGGGACAACTTGCCCTAACAAAGATGTTTGTCGTGGTAGATGAGGATATCAATGTACACAGTATAGATGATGTGATATGGGCAATAACTACACGAGCTGATGCAGCACGTGACACTATCATAATCAATAATACACCAACAGATACATTGGATCCAGCATCACCACTAGTTAATTTAGGTTCAAAGCTTGGAATAGATGCAACTCAAAAAACTAAAGAAGAGGGATTCCAACGAGAGATTCAAAAACAAGTTACAGTAGATAAAGATACAAAGAATTTAGTAGATTCCAAATGGTCTAGTTACGGATTATAGTAAAGCGATAGGATCGTAAAAATTATCTCTCTCTTCTGCTTGATAACCAATTTGATGAATTGCATCGACAATTAGTTTACCAGTCAATTCAGTAGAACGAGAACCAGTGCATGAAACTACTTCTTCTCCAATCAGTGTTCCTCCAAAGTCATTTGCACCGTATTGAAGAGCAAGTTGTGCCATACCAACTCCGTTTGTAAGCCAAGAAGATTGAATGTGAGGAATTAGACCATCAAAGACTAGTCTAGATATTGCTATCATTTTTAGGAGTTGAGTTCCACCTGTGCCATAAGGAACCAAGTTTTCTTTTTGCATCAAGGTGTTATTTGGCTCAAAGTTCCACGGAATAAATGCCATGAATCCTTTAGTTTTTTCTTGTAGTTTTACAATTTTAAAAAAGTGGTCCACAATGTCATTGTTATTTTCTACATGTCCATACATCATAGTTGCAGATGCAGGAAGACCAAGCGTATGAGCCTCATCCATAATTCTAATCCAATCGGCACTAGATATTTTCTTTGGACTAATAACATCTTTAACAGAATCTACCAAGATTTCAGCCCCTGCTCCGGGAATAGATTGTAGTCCAGATTCTTTTAATCTAGATAACACTTCTTTTGTAGAACACTTTTCAATTCTTGCAATCATATCTATTTCAGATGTGGAGAGTCCATGCACTCCAACATTTGGAAATTTTTGTCTAATCATCTTAAAGGCATTTTCATAATATTCTATTTTCAGATTAGGATTATGACCGCCTTGAATCAGAACTTGTCGTATCTTAAACATCTCCCAAGCAGTCTTAACTCTAGTTTCAATCTGATCTAGACTAAGGGTATAAGATTCATCAGAGCCAGGTGATCTATAAAATGCACAGAATTTGCAATCAGTGATACAGACATTAGTATAATTAAGAATAATATTATTTACAAAAGACACTTTTTTGCCAAATTGTTTTCTTGTGATATGACCAGAGACAAGACCCATTAGATGAACATCATTTGACTCTAATAATCGAAGACAGTCTGCAGGATCGGGCCTTTTTCCATGAAGGGAGTTTTCAAGAATGTCTCCAATATCACTTTGATTAATTTGTTCAGTTGTTTGACTCAATTAACTTGTTCAACATCAGTTTTGATTTGTATTTATGCCTTGATAAAAAAACCATTAAAAA
>NZ_AHJG01000224.1:0-6108 GCF_000241145.1 Candidatus Nitrosarchaeum limnium BG20
TCATCAAAACAAAATGTATAGCATTCGCTAAGAGTGATTAAAAATAAATCATCGTACATGTCGTGTATTTAATTCCACTTTGTGAATTCAAAAATGAATTCATCGTGCATAGTCTCTATGTAAGTGGCTGAACCGGTGTGTTGGTCTGTTAGTAAAGGCTGGCTCACCACTCGCCGAAGCTTGTGATCTACACCACCTTCCTATCAACGCAGTCTTCTGCTGCCGACCTTCATCTTACGAAAGGATGTCTTGTCTCGGGATGGGATTCGTGCTTAGATGCTTTCAGCACTTAGCCCAAATGGCTTAGCTGCCCGGCCTGCCTTATCAGACAACCGGTAAACCAGTGGCCACGCTGCTCTGTTCCTCTCGTACTCGGAGCAACTTCCCCTCAGACATCCACGCTTCCATCAGGCAGAGACCGACCTGTCTCACGACGGTCTAAACCCAGCTCATGTTCCCTTTTAATTGGCGAGCAGCCACACCCTTGGCCCCTGCTGCAGGACCAGGATAGGAAAAGCCGACATCGAGGTACCAAACCGCGGGGTCGATAGGAGCTCTCGCCCGCGACGAGCCTGTTATCCCTGGGGTAATTTTTCTGTCACCTCCGGGCCCCAATAGTGGGCACACGAAGGATCGCTAAGCCAGACTTTCGTCTATGAATTCCGTGCGTTTGGAAATCCATTCAGTCTAGTTTTTGGCTTTGCCCTCTTCAACGGATTTCTGCCCCGTTTGAACTAAACTTTGGGCCCCTTTGATATCTTTTCAAAGGGGTGCCGCCCCAGCCGAACTGCCCACCTGCACGTGTCTCCAGTCTTCTCTGGATAAGTGGTACTGCAAAAAGAGTCTGGTGTTACATCGTTGCTTCTTAACATCCCGGAGAATGTTAAGCATGGCTCCCAGATACCCTGTGCAATTTTTACTATACCACAAGCACAAGCTGCAGTAAAACTCCACGGGGTCTTCTCTCCCCGATGGAAGATGAAGGACTGTTCGTCCTCCTTATGTGGCTTCACCGAGTTGTAGGCGGGGACAGTGGGGCTCTCGTTGTTCCATTCATGCGCGTCGGAACTTACCCGACAAGGCATTTGGCTACCTTAAGAGAGTCAGAGTTACTCCCGGCGTTAACCGGCCCTTAGCTCGGTTGAACCCAAGTTTTAGGTACCGGCACCGGCCAGGATTCAGCGACTATACAAATCCTTTCGGACTAGCAGTCGCCTGTGTTTTTATTAAACAGTCGGAACCCCCTTGTCATTGTAACCTGCGATCCCCATTCCTCATGAAGATTGCAGGCATCCCTTATACCTAAGCTACAGGACTAATTTGCCGAATTCCCTCGCCATACGGTATACTCGTAGCACCTTAGCTTACTAAGCTAGCGCACCTGTGTCGGTTCTCGGTACGAGCTTGCACATTACTAACTACACGGTCTTTCATGGTCTCTTGGATTCAAGAAAACTCCGCTAACGCGAAGCCACTCCTGCCTCGGATTAGTTCTCGTCATTACGACACTCCCCAACCCTAGAACAGTTAGATACAACGATAGTTGTACAACCCCTATCCGAAAGCTAACCATATAGCTCAAACGCTCTGTGCAAGGTACTGGAATATTAACCAGTTTCCCATTCGATTTACTCTGTTGAGGTAAACCTTAGGATCGACTACCTCCAGGCTGATAACGCATTGCCTGGAAACCCTTGCGCTTGCGGTGGTATAGATTCTCACTATACTATGCTGTTACTGCCACCAGGATCTGCAATAGAAATCGGTCCACAGGACGTCACCGCCCTGCTTCGACCCAATCACTACGCCAACCTACCATGAATCATCTACTGATAATTATCTAAAGTATCGGTACTTTGCTTTAGCCCCGTACATTTTTGAGGCATCCCCCCTCGGCAGGTAAGTTGTTACACACTTTTTTAAAGGATTGCTGCTTCTGAGCATACCTCCCTGCTGTCTTGGCGAGAACACGCTCTTTGGCTTGACACTTAGCAAAAATTTAGGGACCTTAACTTCAGTTTGGGTTAAACCCCTTTCGGTCGTGAGCCTTACGCCACACGAACCCGTGTCCTTGCTTCTACGATGTGTATCCGTTCGGAGTTTGAATGGAGGGTGAGGAATTTCTTCCCCGCGCCCCCCTATCAGTGCTCTACCGGAAACACTATCTCCACAAAGCACGCCCTGCGAGACGCTTCGGTTGGAACTAGCGAGCGCCAGACTAGATTGGTTTTTGACCCCTATTCCCAAGTCACAACAACGATTTGCACGTCAGAACGTCTTAAGACCTCCAGCGGGCTTTCGCCCGCCTTCATCTAGCTCAGGAATAGATCGTCTGGCTTCTAGCCTAGCTGCCATGACTCAACGCACTTTCACACGCTTCTCCTGACTTCTTGTGAAGCTGCGAGAACTCGGTTTCCCTTCGCCTTCACCATTGAAGGTTTAAGCTTGCCATGACAGTTAGCTCCCTGGCCCGTGATTCGAGACGGAACGCGTGACACTGATGATTAAAACATCAAATCTTTAGCTCTATTGCTAGAACCTCCAATCTGAAAAAATCACCTTTCATGCCACGCACGTCTGTAACCAATAGGTTTCATGCACTTTTCACCCCCCTTCCGGGGTACTTTTCAGCTTTCCCTCACGGTACTAGTACACTATCGGTCTTGAGAGATATTTAGCCTCGGATGCTACTTTCACCCATATTCATTGCCCACTACCAAGGACAACTACTCGGGTATGAATAGGACCATTTCCACTTCGCTTAAGGGGGTATCACCCTCTGTGCCAGAACATTTCAGATCATTTCAGCTGTGTTCCAGGATTCCATATTATCATACCAAAACACCACATCTCCCGAAGGATTCAGTTTGGGCTATTTCCTTTTCGATCGCCTCTACTTGGGAAATCTCAATTGATTTCTTTTCCACGTGGTACTAAGATGCTTCAATTCCCACGGTTCGACTTCCATCACCATTGTAACGGAATACACTATGTGTAAGATTCTCATTCGGACATCTCGGGATCATAGGATGCGTGCGCCTACCCCGAGCTTATCGCAGCTTGCCACGTCCTTCTTCTCTCCTCAAGCCTAGCAATCCACCTATTGGCGTCTTTACACCGGCAAATTCAGCCACATATTACACGACTATGCACGACGATCATTGCAAGTCCTCCGGTAAGAGGAACCTGCTACATCCTTCATACATCACTTTCGTGATGCATTGCATCGATGATTTTGTGAAGATTATGTGCACCCGGCACATTCACTTTGTCTAAGGAGGTGATCCGACCGCAGGTTCCCCTACGGTCACCTTGTTACGACTTTTCCCTTGTCACTTACCTCAAGTTCGATAACGCCAATCAGACGTCACCTCGCTAAAAGCAAACTTCAATGAAACGACGGGCGGTGTGTGCAAGGAGCAGGGACGTATTCACCGCGCGATAATGACACGCAGTTACTAGGGATTCCATATTCGTGAGGGCGAGTTGCAGCCCTCAGTCATAACTGTGGTAGCGTTTGAGGATTACCTCCTCCTTTCGGATTCGGAACCAATTGTCACTACCATTGCAGCCCGCGTGTGGCCCCAGAGTTTCGGGGCATACTGACCTGCCGTGGCCCCTTCCTTCCTCCGCATTAACTGCGGCGGTCCCGCTAATTCGCCCCACTACTCCTGAGAGTAATGGTGGCAACTAGAGGCAGGGATCTCGCTCGTTACCTGACTTAACAGGACATCTCACGGCACGAGCTGGCGACGGCCATGCACCACCTCTCAGCTTGTCTGGTAAAGTCTTCAGCTTGACCTTCATTCTGCTGTCTCTCCGGGTAAGATTTCTGGCGTTGACTCCAATTGAACCGCAGGCTTCACCCCTTGTGGTGCTCCCCCGCCAATTCCTTTAAGTTTCATACTTGCGTACGTACTTCCCAGGCGGCAAACTTAACGGCTTCCCTGCAGCACTGCATTGGCCACAAGCCAATGCATCACTGAGTTTGCATAGTTTACAGCTGGGACTACCCGGGTATCTAATCCGGTTTGCTCCCCCAGCTTTCATCCCTCACCGTCGAACGTGTTCTGGTAGACCGCCTTCGCCACAGGTGGTCATCAATAGATCAAAGGATTTTACCCCTTCCTACCGAGTACCGTCTACCTCTCCCACTTCCTAGTTATGCAGTATTCCCGGCAGCCCATACGTTGAGCGCATGGATTTAACCGAAAACTTACAAAACGAGCTACGGATGCTTTAGGCCCAATAATCATCCTGACCACTTGAGGTGCTGGTTTTACCGCGGCGGCTGACACCAGAACTTGCCCACCCCTTATTCACCAGTGTTTCTAGGACTGGCAAAAGGTTTCTTTAGCAGAAACCACTCGGATTAACCTTGTCGTGCTTTCGCACATTGCAAAGTTTTCTCGCCTGCTGCGCCCCATAGGGCCTGGGTCCGTGTCTCAGTACCCATCTCCGGGCTACTCCTCTCAGAGCCCGTACCTGTAATAGTCTTGGTGGGCCATTACCTCACCAACAAACTGATAGGCCGCAGTCCCATCCTATGGCGATAAATCATTTGAAACATAAACCATTCCAGGCATAATGTTCTATCGGGTATTATTCTCAGTTTCCCGAGATTATTCCCGTCCACAGGGTAGATTGACTACGCGTTACTGAGCCGTCTGCCTTGTATTGCTACAATGACTCGCATGGCTTAGTATCATTCCGATAGCAGTCAGGTCCGGCAGGATCAACCGGATTCTGATTTTACGTGATTATTGAAGTACATGTTGTACTATAATTGGAATTGACGGATGCACATAATCTTCACATTTCAGATTTGATCAGTTGATCAGATCCTCATTTTGTATGCGTAAATGGAGGCCCATGAATCACAAAATGGTATAATACCATGCTTTCATCACAAGCGCCGCCTATTGCTTTACGTATGCAGAAACTCAAGGAATCCAAATCCATATAAACCATGCCTAAAATTATTTCTGATCTCTGTTTTTTTTATAAAAATTTCATATTTCTGTACATACCCACCCCTCATTCGTGTTTTATTCACAAAACAGGGCAAGTTGAGAGCAAATATCGATACTTAAAATTGCTGAAATGGTAATTATAGAATAACTTTTGACAGATTACATTTCAGAATACAAGAAAAAAACAAAAGGATCGGTAAAACTATTTTCCAAATCCCTAAAATTTCATGTAAACGGAGTTAGTCATAATATTAGATTCTTTGAACCATACCCATTTGTTGTAAAATCGTCTGCTGGAAAAAATTTAGTCGATGTCGATAACAACAAGTATACAGATTATTGGATGGGACATTGGAGTTTGATTTTAGGACATGCTCCAAAACAAGTCAAAGAATCCATAAAAAAACAGATTGACAAAAGTTGGATGTATGGAACGGTAAATGAGCAAACTATCAAGTTATCTGAATTAATTACAAAAGCAGTTCCAGTAGCTGAAAAGATTCGTTATGTCACATCTGGAACTGAAGCTACAATGTATGCAGTAAGACTAGCACGTTCAGTCACCGGTAAAAACATTATTGCAAAGATTGATGGTGGTTGGCATGGATATACATCGGATTTACTAAAGAGTGTAAACTGGCCATTTACAGAATCGGAGAGCAGTGGTGTTGTAAATGAAGAAAAAATAATATCAATTCCATACAATGATTTGGAAAAATCTTTAGAGATTCTAAATAAAGTTTCAAATGATTTAGCCGGGATAATAATTGAACCCGTATTAGGTGGCGGCGGATGTATTCCAGCAAAAGCAGAATATCTTAAAGGAATACAAGAGTTTTGTAAAAAAAATAATTCATTATTTATCTTAGATGAGATTGTAACTGGATTTAGATTCAGATATGGGTGTCTGTATCCAACAATGAAGATTGATCCTGACATTGTTACGTTAGGAAAAATTGTTGGTGGTGGAATGCCAATTGGTGTGATGTGTGGCAAAAAAGAGATAATGGAGCATTCCAACACAAAGGGCAAGAAAAAAACAGAACGAAGTTATATCGGGGGTGGAACATTTTCTGCAAATCCAATGTCAATGACTTCAGGATTTGCAACATTAACTGAATTAAAAAAATCAAAA
>NZ_AHJG01000223.1:0-5837 GCF_000241145.1 Candidatus Nitrosarchaeum limnium BG20
TAACTGAAATACAGAATAAATGACAGAAAGTGTTAGATATTTTTGCATATATTGAAATTTGTTTCATTGTATTGAACAAACAAACAAAATACAATATTTTATGAATATGTGAGGAAAATTTTAAGGTATAAATTCTACTTTTTTAATCTCAATTTTTTCACTTTTTAGCACATTCCTGTATGTTCAATTTAGACATAGATTAGAGTATAATATCAGAAATCAATCATAATCATTGACAACAGCTAATGTAGAACATTTTAGAGAAGATCTTGATGTCACACCATCCATAGAATACATCAATGAGGTGGGGCATGAGTTTACATCCGCACTTGGAATGAATGATGTAGAGGGCAAAGCATACATGGCACTACTAAGAACAGGGCCAATTACAGCAAGCTCACTTGCAAAAGATTTGAACATTGATAGAGCTAAAGCATACAGAATGGTTGAAAAACTATCTGCTGACGGTTTTATTTCAATGTCATTTTCAAGTCCAAAAAAATGTATTCCAATAGATCCTGAAAATGCATATGCAGCATGTCTTGAAAGAAAAGAAAAAGAATTGAAAAATTTTAGGGAGATGGGAAAGAAAATAATTCCACGAGTTAAAGGAGTAGTATGCGCCAGATTTGGTTCAAACACTCCATCATTTAGAATATTACATGGGACTGACAAAATTTATTCCGCAATTGAAAATCTTCTAGAGGATGACTCTAAAATAGTATACATGGTTACCACGTCAGACGATGTAGCAAAAATGTATCACTCTGCAATTCCAGAAAAGATTACAAAACTTGAAGAGCGTGGAGGTAAAGTTCGATTAATTATAGATATAGAAGACAGGAAGATGATTCCATTTTTAAAAAGATTAAATGCCACAGATGTTCGATTGGGAGCACTTCCATCGAATGGTAGAATGATCATATCAGAGAACAGTCTAGTAATGTCAAACATCAATAAGATAAACGAAGATCCTTCAAAAGATTATGCGCTATCAACAAATGCATCAGAAATGATAAATTCTATCTTTAGTTTGTGTAGTTTACTTTGGAAAAACTCTAAAGATGTAGATGTTTAATTTTTAGAACAACAATAATACAAACTATACAAAGAGAATGAATTCTTTTTGTTAATATGTCAAATCTTAAAGTCATAATGTCTTTTTCAAGTCATAGAACTAAATATCAAAGAGGCCTTGAATTGAAATCGAAGAAAAAGTGGATGCTTTTTGTTTTACCTTCCAGCATTACAGCAGAAGGACTACACATAGTCATACCATTGTATGTTCTTTTTCTAGGAGGAAATGTAGCAAATGTTGGAATTGTAATTGGACTACATTATGGTTTATCAGCTATCGGTGCAGTATTTTGGGGGAAGGTTATCGATAAATATCATTTAAAAAGAGCAATTTTAGTTACTTGTTTTTCAGCAATTACGATTTGTAGCATAGGATTATTTTTTACAAAAGATTTGAGTTTGGTAGTTCTAATTTCATCTATTTCTGGATTTTTTATTATTGGAAAAAATCCAGTAACACAAGTACTTGTGATGGAATCAGTACCAAATAATCAATGGAGTCAATTATTTACTAGAATTTCAATTATAACGACTTTTGGAAGTTTAGGAGCATTTTTGGTAGGCTCTGTTTGGGACAGATTTTTTGATCTTAGACCATATTTTCTTTTTTGTGCCATTACAAGCGGAATTGCCACTATCTTGAGTTTTGGAGTTGGAAGTAAAAGCATCATTGAACGACATACAATAGTTCATTCAATACATGGGATCAGACATATTTTTAACCACAACAGATTAAATTTTCAATTCATATTTACCAAAGTCCCACATCCCCACGACTTTAAACCAATCATAACCGTATTTCAAAGAAAAATGTCTCATGATATTGGAGTACTTTTTTTAACAAATTTCTTATTTTATTTTGGCAGTAATATTTTCTTTACAGCATTTATACCATTTCTGAAAAAATTTGAGTTTACAAATTCAGAAGTTTTTCTAGTTTACTTGATTCAAACAATTACTTTATTGACAATATTTTTCTTTGTTCCACGATTAATTGCAAGAATCTCAGAAGAGCGTGCAACACAGATTTCATATTTACCAAGAATTCTAGGAATCATAACAGCTGCCACTTTCATTCCAATTACGATAGGAGATTATTCACTTTTGATGGCAATAATCTCATCGTGTATGATGGTTTCAGCATTTTCTATTTTTAGTGTTTCAAATTCAATAATTCTCTTTAAGACAATTCCAAAAGGATTTGAAGGCACATATCTAGGAGTAAATAGTTTCATGGTAGGAGTTGGAATATTTTCAGGTGCTTTAACTGCAGGATATATTTCAGAGTGGTTAAGTTATTCAGTTTCATTTGCAATTGCAATTTGCATTATTTTCTCTTCATTAGTAATGTTTAGATTTTATTTAAAACATAGGCTATCACATAGAACCATCTAATATTTCAATCAAATGAAAATTCAGTACAAGTAAATTAAAAATCTAATATCGTGGAATTACTAATCTTGATTTTGAAGACACTATGATAATTGACACTAGAGCAACTGCCAAAATCATTACGGCGATTGTTCCAAATTCTGGTACTACAACACCGTTTTCAATCTCAACTTTTATTGATTGCTTATGTTCAGATGAAAGACCTTGGTTTGCAGTAATTGTGTAAAATCCATTTTCTTTCCATAATGGACCTCCAGTTTTAATTTCTGTAGAAAATTCACCATTTGGACCAGGGGTGAGTTGTGCAACAGAAATCAAGTTTCCATTAGGAGAAGTTATTGTAAATGTAATATCAGTTACTGAACTAGTGGTAGTTCCAGTTACAAGTAATTTGTTACTGCCAGTTTCAAATTTAGTAGCTAGTGCGATAGCACTTGGTTTAGTATCCATCATACCTGAGTCAGGGGACTTTGGCACTGATACTTTAGGCATATCTTTAGAACCTATTACGGTAAATTGGATTTTAGCAATACTTGCAACATCATCATTACTTGCAATCACGGTATAAACACCATTTTGGAAATTTGGAAGTGTTGGTTTTACAATCCATTTGAAAGTACCATCTTGGGCGATTGGCAGACTAGGAGAATAAACCACTACTCCGTCAGGAGAAGTGACAGTCAGTTTAACAGGCTTGTAAGACATTACTCCAGTTACCTTACCATCAATGAATACAGTATCCAAAGCACCAATTTCAGATTGAGATGAATTCAAAGTTATCATTGGCTCTGCTAAAGCAGTGATTGGTATTGATATAGCAATTAAAACAAGTAATGCAATTTTGAGCACTTAAGTTATGAATAATTGTTCGTATATTAATTATCCTATGGAAAATAAAGTAGCGGTTGATCTAATTGTAAAAATACTTGCAAAGAAATTGGATAAATTATATATCAATTATATAAAATTTATTTGGTTTCTTAAGGGCAGACTAGAAAGTCAAAATCATATTCCGATCTGATTAAACGGGTGATTTGTGATATCGTGATGAATGCTTGCATGTATTTCTTGCTTGAATGTTAAATCACATCTATAGCATTTCCAAGATTTCATACTATCAATTAGAGATTTTGAATATAACCAACGCGTAGAAATTATTCATAACAATCGTAAGTGGAATTAATTACTAAACACTGATTATTCCCAAATTAGTCAATTCACTGCCTATTCCATACCCAATTAATGCGACCCCCGTACCAAGACCTGCCATTTCTAGCCCTCCAACTATTTTGTTGGTATTTGCCATTTTAGATTTGATTACACCGACAGTAAAAGATGTAGAAATGCTAATACCAATGGCAACAAACAGAGCATCCAACCCACTTAGGAAGAAAAAGGGCAATATAGGTAACATTCCGCCAATTAGAAACGAGACAAACATCCTCAAGGCACTCTTAATCGGACTACCTGCAATCTCTAAATTCAGATTCAGTTCTTCTGTAAGCATAGTATCTAGCCATACTTTTTTTATCAGAAGTTACTTTTATTTACAACCATTTCAAGATCTTTTCCTGAAAATCCCTTGGCTTTGTAGATATCTTCAATTTCTTGTCTTTCATCTTCTGGTCTATTTTCAATCTCCCATTTCTCACGTTCAATTTCCGATGTCAATAGCTGTCTGTGAGTTTTTACTGCAAGATAGTTTTGAACAGCCATTGCCTTGGCCCCAGTAAACATACCAACTAGTGCAGCTAGAATAATGATATTAGCTGAAACATCTGCTCCTCCTACCCCTGCAGCAATACCCAGTGAAGTGTTAATTCCATCACCAAAACCAAAAACAAAATCTCGCATCGCACTTGATTCTTTAAGATGAGGTTCAAGATGTCGTGGTTCAGATAGTTCTTTCAACAAGGATATTTTAAAACATCACCTTAATGGAGTTTTTGATATTCTAAAGTTTTATCGAAGCGATTTAGAGAAAATTAATATCTAATTAAAAATAGTTATTGTTTGATTCATCATTAATTTTGTTGGAATAACAATACTTTCGTTTCTATCGTTTGTTACAATTACATGTAATAGATGAGATGCAGTAACTGTTCCAGTGATATCACCGATTTTGACTTTTTGTCCAACTTTAAGAATAGAACGTTGATTTGATGCACCCATTATAGATGCGGGAATCAAGTCTTTTAATGCAAATCCCAATCCGATTGCAATTGATGCACCAATTGCTACTGCAATACTCCATGAAAATGCAGATACCAGTATTGGAATAATACTTTCCCCAACACCTAATTGCGTAAATGCAATTGCAAAAACAATACCGTAAATTACCGCCTTGATTACAGAGATGATGATTTTTGGACTAGCAATATGATGATCCAATAATTGGTGCTCAATCCATTTACTAACAAAGTTAACAACTATAGAACCGATTACAACAATTAACACAAATGCAAGTAGATTAGGAACCCAAAGCCACAAACTTGTAAGTGCAGTAGAAAGCTGTTCAAATTGTAATGCATTAACGGCTGCAACGATGAAAAATAGATATACAAACCAACGAATTGTGGCGGAAATAAGTTTTACAGAGTTGAATTTACCATAAACTTCTTCTGCTAGATGTAATTCTTGATTTTTTTGACTGGTTTTTTGTAACAAACTAGTAACAGCCTTGGTGGTAACTTTTCCAACTACTTTTCCGGCTATCAGACCAATAATCAATAAAATCACAGATGCGATTATCTTTGGAGCACTATCTGCCACACTTACTGCAAATTCCTTTAAGGCCTCACTTGTTGGGACATAGATATCCTCAGCGAATGACTCTTGAGCAAATGCAGAGTTGAAACTAATTACAAATAAGGATAAAGTTAAAACTACGATCAAATAGTTTTTTGAATTTTGCATTGGGATTAACAACCGAATTTTCGAATTATCATACCTTGTTGTTAATTAAAGATAACAAATCACATGACATCTTTGCATTCACATTTTTTTTGTTTATCAGATCTAGTGTACTTTAGTTTATTACATACTTCACAGTAAAGTTGGTTTGTCATGATAGATCATATACGATCTAGTATTTCCACTTTTCATGTTTTTGACGTTCTAAAATACTAGTTTACTTTTTTTTAATCAATAATGTATTTTGTATCTCTTGTAAGCTGTTGATAAATTTCTGCTTTGCTTCAAATTCATCTTTTACAGCTATTACTATTTCAGTTTGAGACAACATGACGTCTTTAACAACTAATGGAGAGCTTAGACCCAACATCTCACACAAAATATCAAAGAGATTTTTGAATTGAGATTCATTTCGATATTTGTAAACGGTTTTTCCATCAATTATTTTTGGGTTA
>NZ_AHJG01000222.1:0-1585 GCF_000241145.1 Candidatus Nitrosarchaeum limnium BG20
TAAATGAATTTGAAACAAAATATTTTTTACCACATTTGAAGCATTGCCAAAGATATGCATTATTGATCTTTTTTTGATATTGCATAGGTAACAAACATGAAGTACAAAGAAATCCTTCAGGAGTATCATCAATTAATGGAATTTTCTTTTTAATCAAATTAACAAATATGAGTTATTTCAGAACTATAAATTCTCTATCATAGTTACAAATCAAAAGATCAAATCTAAAAATCATAAAAGGAAAAATAGATTAGTACACTAAGTTTTAAAAATACGATATGAATTTACTGTCCATAGGTGGATCTGATCCATCATCGGGGGCAGGTATTCAAAGCGATGTTAAAACTTTTGATTCACTAAATGCTTATGGTTTAACAGTAATCACTGCAATAACAGGTCAAAACACATCCAATTTTGGAATGGTTGAGCCAGTATCACAAAAAATATTGAAAAATCAGCTAGATTCGATAATGACAGATTTTAAAATAGACGGAATTAAAATTGGAATGGTTTACAATTCGGAGATAATAAAAACAATTTCCAAAGAACTAAAAAATAAAAAAATTCCAATTGTGATTGATCCTGTGATAAAATCCACCACAGGGGGCCAACTAATTGATAAAGCAGCAATTGTAGATTTTAAAAAATTTTTAATTCCATTGGCTACAGTCATCACTCCAAACAAATTTGAAGCTGAGTTTTTGTCAGAAATTAAAATAAAATCAAAAAAATCATTGCATAAAGCTGCTCTAAAAATTCAAGCGATGGGAGTAGAGAACGTCATCATTACTGGATTAGAATCAAATGGACAAATTTCAGATTACATACTTGAACAAAAAAATGAATATACAATATCGAGTAAAAAAATCTCAAAAACTAATCATGGTAGTGGGTGTAATTATTCGGCATCTCTATTATTTTCACTAGTAAATGGAGCACCATTAAAAGATGCAGTGAAATTCTCAAAAGAATTTACATATAATTCAATTAAAAATGCCAAAAATATTGGACATGGGATATCAATTACACAAATTAAAAACAAAGATGAAATTCACAGTGAATTAACAAATGCAATAAATAAATTTCTCCAGATTAAAAATATACATAAAAACATTCCAGAATGTCAAACAAATTTTGTTTTTTCAAAAAAGAATCCAAAATCAATTAAAGAGATACTAGGAATCTCAGGAAGAATAGTAAAAACAGGAAATACAGTAACAGTTGCAGGAGATTTGGCATATGGGGGTTCAAAGCATGTTGCTAGAGCTTTGATCATTATGAACAAAAAATTTCCAGATATGTGCTCTGCAATTAATTTAAGATATAGTGAAGAAATAATATCAAAATTAAGAAAAAAAGATTAGTTATTGCTAGTTACGATAGAAGTAAAGAACCAAAGAATGTAAAATCCAGAGATGGGTCCACAGTAGAATGGGGGATAAAACAAGCAATAAGAAATTTAAAAAAACCACCAGATGTAATTTACCACACAGGAGATTTTGGAAAAGAGCCAATGATAATAATTTTTGCCGAAACGCCCACATTAATTCTTAAAAAGATTTCAAAGATATTTGATTTTAAAATC
>NZ_AHJG01000221.1:0-1049 GCF_000241145.1 Candidatus Nitrosarchaeum limnium BG20
AATTATCTGATTTATTGTAACTCTTTTGAGGAAGATCTACAAATGCAAAAGAACTGGTAAACATTCCCGACATAAGAATTATAATAAAAAAGATAGCCGCTTTGGGCATTATAATTAATTTTATTGTCGTGTGTTATTATAACTATCTTCTTCTAGCAAGTATTGCAATTTGTAATGCTACAATAATTCCTATCGATGCAACTATTGGGAAAAACAAAGAGTTGAGTTGTGATGATGCTTCTTCTATGTTTGTCACTGAGTTCGATACTGAAGTCACACTTTTGTCAATATTACTACTAGCACTCTCCAAGGTATTTCCAAATCCTGAGATTTCTGATTTTAATGTGTTTAATTCAGTTGATGTCTCCTCTAAAACAGAATTCAGTTTTATAATTTGATTTGATATTCCACCAATATCCTGACTAAGAACATTAGTTGCAACTGAACCATGAGAGATTGTTCCTTCGTTAAAAGTCACTACGTGAAAGACATAAGTTCCTTCTTCTTTTGGCACATAATCTGCATAGTACAGTCCCTGATGAAGTGTTGAGAAATTATTTGCAAGTGTCTCTACTTTTCCTGAAGGTAAATGGACATGAGTTGTTTGGAGTAATTTTGCAGGATCATCCCCAATCAAAAGACCATCACTTGTAACCTGAACAAATACACGAAATGGAACATTAATCGCGGCAGTTTCCGGGGCAAACACTAGAGTGTTTAGATGTCTTTCTATAGGTACACTAATCAGATCAGTAGAGGATGTAAATTTTACATCAATTTTTTTAGAAAGTCCATTTTGTTGAGTGCTAATTATTTCTATTGTATATGTACCAAATGGGAGATTAGAAGAAGCCTTTGGCCATATCAATAATACATGCTCAAATGTTCCATCTTCATTTGTTTCAAACTGATCAAACTTTGGAATTGTTTTATCTGGAGCAATCAATCTAATAATCAAAGTTTCATTTGGCTGTCCTTTTCCATATACAAATAATGGTTCTCCCTCAGAGTATACTTGATTTATTGTAAGCAATTGCAATTCTGAATAT
>NZ_AHJG01000220.1:0-5106 GCF_000241145.1 Candidatus Nitrosarchaeum limnium BG20
GAGTGGTTGTTAAAGTAGAGTATGTGCCAGAGCCTGACTTGTATTCAATTTTGTAACCTGTAATTGGAGAACCACCATTGTTGGCAGGTGCAGACCAAAATAGATTGACTTGAGTAGGTGACACAGCAGAAGATGTAAGATTGGTAGGAGCACCTGGCACTGTTGTAGTTGATGAAGATTTTGGTTGAACAACTACTTCAGATGAGGGTGTACTGCTAGTTCCAAATGTAGTGATTGTGTAGATACGATAAGTATAGACAGAGTTTGTAACCAGATTATTATGAGAATAAGTTGTAGATGTACTTGCGGTGTTTGAAATTAATTCTGTATAAGTTCCAGAATTTACTCGATATTCAATTTTGTATCCAGTTATTGGATATCCACCATTATTAGTTGGAGCATTCCAAAATAGGGTTGCTTTTATTGGAGATGCTGCATATCCAGTAAGATTGGTAGGTTTACCTGGAAGTGAACCAGTAGAGGACGATGTAGGAGTAGCGGAAACTTCAGTTGATGCTACACTTGTACCAACAGAGTTTATTGCTGAAACCTTGTATGTGTATGAAGTACCAGTAGTAAGACCAGTATGAGAATAAGTTGTATCAACAGTATTACCTAAAACAGAATATGAGCCAGTACCAGATTTTACTTCAACCTTGTAACCTGTAATTGGAGAAGCGCCATCATTTGAGGGAGTATTCCAAAAGATATTGATTTGAGTTGAAGATATTGCAGTTGCAGTGATATCAGTAGGGCTTGAAGGTATAGTTGCAGCACTAATCTCTGATGGTATTAATGCTAAAAGAAAGATCGAAAGGCAAGCAAGTGCAACATTAAGAGTTTTGTTCATAGCCATACTCAAAGATTAAGAAGATATGTATTTCTCATGAATTATTCTACGGTGTTTGTTATTATCTGCCAGTCAGTGAAAATTTTGAATGTTATATGAGATTTGATAAGATCAAATTTTGGATTAGAAATCATTTTAATTTAGTAGTGTTTTCTGAACGATTTATCGGCTTATAGTCATGATTAATGTTATTGTTAAGTTCAATTATTGTATCACGTGAAATTTTAGCTTTGTCATTAAATGCATTCATTGCCATCTGAGAGCTTTGACCACTGTTTAATGCTTCATTTAGTGCCTTTTGTCCCTCTTCATGTTGTTTTTGAGTAACAGCAAATTGTCCCAAGAAAATATTTCTTATTGAATCATCAAAATTTTCTACAAAACGAGAAAATACATTAAATGGATTATATTTTTCAAACTCTTTTTCTGATTTAGTAATATCTTGCTCTAAATAGTTCTGTGCAATTATTCTTTGCCCACTTAAAGTGTCATTATTCTCATTTGTATTATTATGTTCTAATATTGTAGATAGCAGTTCTTGTTGTGATTGAGAAAGATCCGCGGTAGAACTATTTGTGTCATTGTTAATAATCATGGTTTGATTCGCTTCATTATTTTCATGCATTATAATAGGTGGTAATTGTGGTTTTTCAATAACAGCGTACTCTATTGGGAAAAAACCCATTGTAAAACCATCTTTTGAAATAATTATACTTGTTCCGTATGCCAAACCTAAGCTCATAGGCTTTGTAGGAGAGATGTCAAATGATCCGTCACCTTTACTTGTAGTTTCAACTGTTTCTGTAGGGTATTGAATTTGTACTTTAGCATCTGAAACTGGTTTGTGTGATTGATCAAGTACTTTACCAGTTATCTTTGGGATATCTCCATCATAAAATGTATCTGGAATTTTGGCAGACAAAATAAACTGAGATGTTTGAGCTGAAACAAGAGAAACCGATACGGAAAGGAATATGATTAAAAGAATTTTTGAATACAACTATTCTATGCATCTAACTTTGAAGATAAGCAAATGAGTTGAAATTATTTAGCAACCATCTAAACTGTTTAAACTATGAAAATGCTAGGATTTAGCCACGAATATGAAAAACTTGATGATACAGCTATCTAAATGAAATTCTTTTTGAATATAAGATTGGTTATAGAATATTTAGTTAGGTGTATTAGTACAAAAATAATATTTTTTATTATTCAGGAATTAAATTGAAAAATTAACATGTGTTATTTTTAATAATCATCATTTTTTGTATAAAACTTAAGAATTTACAGTTTATTTTTTTCTTTTAGTTTTGCCAATTCTGTTTTAAGTGCAGTATTTTCTAATTGTAATTCACGAAGTTCTATTGTCAAATGTTCAACTACTTTATCTAATCCATTTAGCATTATGCGTGTTTCCTCGTCTAAGTCAGACTCTTTTTCTTGCACTATTTTTCTAAAAATTTTCTAAACTTAAGGATTTAGAAAAAATATTAATAAAATATTTTAAGTTCAAATCAGTATTTAGGGAATACTGATAATTTGAATGAATGATTTCTACGGGAGTCTTTTAAGTTAATTATTCTGAATTAATAATGTACTCTTAGCGGAGTCATTGTTAACACAGACCAGTCCAGGGTTGGGCAATTTGGCCCAATCTTTTTAATTAAAAAAATTTCTATTTGTTATAGATTATCTCACTAACGGTTAGTAAGGAGTTTGTAGATACTCTGATAAGATTACTGTGTTTTGTCAGCTTTCAGAAAATTCCTTGTATTCGCTCTATTTTTTTCGCAAGATATCAGATTATTTTTCTATAATTTCAAATGAGGTAGTTGCTAATTCCGCATCTCTGTATTTTAAAATTACATTGTAAACTCCTATTTGTGAATCATTACTTATATCAAATAGTGTGTAAATCTCTCCCTTCTTTGTAGCATGTGTATGAATTTCATTTTGGGATTGATCTGGATGAATGATTACTACTAAAATCTCATCTCCTCTAGTATAATCTTCAACATATCCTGAAATTATAATATGTTCATAATTATATTTTGAGTGAGGTTGTTCAAATTGCTCTTTATCTACTCCAATGAATGTTATTTTTTCTAATTCTTCTGCAAATAGATTTGTATTAAAACCAGACATAACAAATAGAGAGACTACCATAATAGTAAATCCATATTTTAAAGCCGTTTTATTTTTCCCTTGCATTTCAGATAAGATTTTTGACATTATGTTGTATTATCGTAAATGATAATAAGCCGCGCTGAAATTTGAGTTGGTTTCATATGCCAATTTGGCAATAGTGTAAATTTCCATTATCTAAAGATTCAGAAAAATTTGAAAAATTGGTAACAGAAAGTTAGCCATACAATCAGGTAGTTTAAGCCCTAGCTGTTTTTGATAACAATTTTACCATTTGGTAAAGTTCCAAGAAACTTCCTACAGAAACTCAGCTATCAAATTGTAGATAGAAATAGATACAGATAGGCGTGGAAATTAAATTCGTTTTTTAATTTGCCACACAGTAATTGCAGGTGCTACAAAGTACATTCCTATATTTAGTAAAATTAAAGAAATTCCATATCCTAACACTTTAGCTTCTGAGTCCATATCTACATGATTTAGAATAGATAAACTTGAAATCATTGGAGTCAGTATAATTTTTACTGTCTCTTTGAATACTGGATTTTCTCTCTCCCAGTCTGCTACAGTTGGACTAAACGAATAGTAGAATTGATTGAATGTACTCATAAACGATATACCTGATGTTGTTTGGAGCAAAGAATTATCTCGTAATTCACGTAATTGTTGTACTTGCGGTGTTAGTTCAGAACCATATGTTGCAGTAGCAATTAGACATCCACCACCTTTTGATTCAGATACACTTGGAGTAATCTCTTTTGGAATTATTCGGTATATTTTTCCATTCGATAGTGATACAATATACAGAAAACCGTCTGGACCTTCTTCAACATCTGTAATTGCACCAAATCCAGTCCCAAACAAAATTTCTTTATTTGACTCACCGATGTTCAAAGTGTTATCTTGCAGATCAAATGAACTAAAAACAAAACCAGTTCTATCTTCATTTAAATTAAATCTGTAGAGATTTCCATTATTACAATCCCCGACAAAGACACTGTCTGTTTGCGTAAACTTTTCTGATGTACTGAATGTAATTCCAGTAGGACAAACGGGTTTTTCCCATACAAATTCTGGATTACTGTAAACAAAATCCCCGTATTTTGGTAATGAATCAATTAGAGTTTGATTCTTTGTAATTCCCATTATCTCAATCCAACCACTGTTAAAATTTTCTGGAATAAAGTTAATTTCATCTAATGAATCATCACCGTTTTCAGTATCCCATAAATTTCCCGTTATTGGATCTACTGTTATACCAAAACTGTTTCTGATTCCCATAGCATAGTAGGATCCTGATGGATCTATTCTGAGAATTACACTTGTATCATTTTTCCATTCTGTATCTCTGTTTTGTAGTCTACCATAATTTCCATTGTCTCCAATTACAGCATATATCTGTCCACCAAAACTAGTCATTGCTCCACCGTTATGAAAATGATTATCGCTTGGTAGAGTCTTGAGTAATACTGGATTTACTAGTTTTTCTCCATTCCAATCATATTTGTAAATTCTATTTTCAATTGCCTTCCCTGCATCAACATCTGCTGCTGTGAAATATACATAAACTTTGAAACCATCAGATGTAATCCCAAGCATTCCTCTTTCTCCATCATTTGCAACAGCCTCATCTAAAATTAGCTCTTGTTGTAAAATTCCATTTTTTATCAATCTAATTACTCCACTACTTCTCTCTAAAACAAAAATATCATCTCCAACAAAAGTCATTGCGGTTGGACTGTTTGGAATACCTTCCACAAATTGTTCAACTACATAGTTTTCATCAAGAACTTTTGGTAATGTTGTTGATTCAGAATTATTTGCGTCATCTGTAAATGCAGATGGAATCACCATAACTCCAATGAAAATTACTATACAAGCTAAAAGAAATACTCTCACAAAAAACAATAATTCTGATCTAGTTAATGTTGTTTTATGTTCTCTGAACGTTCGTCAAAAATTCATCACATTATGACCAAATGATAAATACACTAACGAAGATGATCTTGGATTCAATTCTTAGAGTTTGAATTGTTTTAAAAAATAATTTCAACAGCTGAAATTTTTGAGCCCAGCCACTTTTTGGGTACAAAAATGGGCCCACAGGGACT
>NZ_AHJG01000219.1:0-1100 GCF_000241145.1 Candidatus Nitrosarchaeum limnium BG20
TATGGATTAGGTGAGCCTGTTCTTTTATCTGGATTGGTTCCTACATTTGGTGGAAGTTCTGTTCAAATTTCACTTACCATCCCTGATGGCAGTGTTATTAATTCTGGTGCTACCATTAATAATCAACGATTCTCTTGGTCTTGGACTACTCCAATCACTGAAAAACCACTGGCAATAAAACAAGATGATCGTTCTGTAACAAAAACAAATTATGGAATTTATAAAATCCATGTAACTACTGCTTCTGCTAACAAAGATATTTTCTTCAAAGTATCTTCAAATCCAGAATCTGATTCTTTATCCTTATCTCCGATAATAGTTTCTACTGAAAAGTCTCTATACAAGGCTGGTGAAAAATTAAAGGTTGTTGGCAATATAATTGCAAAAGAACAACTCTCTCAAGGATTAATTCCACAAAGAGTAACCGTCCATGTACTTGATGGTAAATTCCCATACAAACAAATTTTTGAATCAACCGTATATCCAGAAAGCGGTGGGACATTTCAGAGCTTATTTGAATTACCTGTGACTGTTTTCACTGAAGGTGAATACAAAATTAAAGCCATATATTCCGGTAAGACAGCAGAGGCTACATTCAGCGTTGCAAATGATTTTGCTATAGGCTCTGATGCAAAATTATCTCTTTTACTAGCTACTGATAAATCTGAATATTATCCGGGTGACACTGTAAACATATCTGGTAAACCCAACAAGTTAATCTATATTGAAAAATTTGATGTTAGTGTAATTCAGAAAGTAGATGGCTCAGTAACATGTGGAACATTTTTTTGTGGTAAACATCTAGGTCCAGTAACTTCTATTAGACCTAGCTCCTCTGGATCATTTTCACATCAATTCCAAATTCCTAACACTCAATCAAGTTTAGGATCATACGAAGTAACAGTTGATGCTGGCTTTGCTACAAAATCTTTGATATTCAACGTAGTAGAAAAACCCATTGTCGTAGAAACCAAACAATCAGCTTCAATTTTGATTGAAAAAGTCAACCGCATTTTAGATAGTCAGATACAAGTTCTTACATCTGAAAAAACCGATGATGATAATGTGATATTGCCACGAGTATTTTCTGGTTCATTAAT
>NZ_AHJG01000218.1:0-1393 GCF_000241145.1 Candidatus Nitrosarchaeum limnium BG20
CCTCCAGATCCTGAATAAATATTTGGAATAAATTCTAAATGGGTTCCACGTAGTCTTGCAATACCGCAATCTCCTGTGTCAATTGCAACTAAAACAAATCCTATTTGTTTATTGTTTGATTCTATTAGATTTTTTTCAATCGGTAACCATTTTTTCTTTGTAATCGTAATGCCGTCATTTATTTTTAGAATAAATGAATGATGTGAACCATGAGGGACAGATTCATTACTTGATTCTAGTATTGTTCCTCCAATTCTTAATCTATCTAAAACATCATCTAGTGATATTTTTTCTACATTCAATGCAATTCTTACTCTGATTCTTTCTCCCTTGTCTGGTCTTGCATAATCTTTCTCTAATTTTATGACTCTGGTAGTATCGCCTACAATTCTATCTCCTTCTCTAATTACACGACGTAAAGTTAACAGATCATCAGAATCTTCTGGCATTACAGAGATTGAATTGTCATCAATTGCTTTTGTAATCATAATACTATTCTAATTAACAGAAACAAAAGAGTTTAGCTTGTGACTTTTTTAGTCTCTTCTGTTTTTTTCTTGAGATAATTTTCAACCCAATCCAAAGTAAGAACACCTGATTCAGCTAAATTTGTAAGAGAATTAGCAGATGCTTCACCTACCACTTTTCCATTATTTTTTCTTAGTTGACGCCACTTTAATGCAGTATTTCCACTCTTTGAATTGTAAATAATTCCAAGAATATCTCTAGCATTGACAAATGTGATGTCTCTTACTTTTTTCAAAGTTACTTTATCTGCAGCCTCGACATAAATTGAACCTAAACTGTCTTCTCTTTCTGCAAATACCTCAGGATCCTCCAAATAACTTCTTGGAGCATACGAACGACATGTACTGCCAATTACAAATCTTCTGAAACTTTCCAATGAAGCAGGAGTGTCAATTGCAACCATTTTGAATAAATCCCCAGTTCGTCATTTATCAATCTTCTTGAAAGACTCAATAGGCATCTACCTTAATACTGCCTTGCCGGCAGTGATGACCCTATCCCTTTGATTGATGATGAGGATCTTGAGTTCTGAGCCTGCTTAGAATTTTTATGATAGATACAATATTTCATATCATGAAATCTTTAACCGAATATCTTACTTTTAATGTAAAAACACGAAGAGATTTTATCAATATCACACCTGACATAAGAAAACTAGTTCTTAAAAGCAAAATTCAGGAAGGATTGTGTCTTGTAAATGCAATGCATATCTCTGCAAGCGTTTTCATTAATGATGATGAAAGTGGATTACATCAGGATTTTGAAAAATGGTTAGAATCACTTGCACCTCATGAACCAATTAATCAATACAAACACAACAACACAGGTGAAGACAATGCAGATGCCCATCTAAAGCGACAAATAA
>NZ_AHJG01000217.1:0-19878 GCF_000241145.1 Candidatus Nitrosarchaeum limnium BG20
AACCAGAACCAAACCAGAACCAAAACCAGAACCAAAACCAGAACCAAAACCAGAACCAAAACCAGAACCAAAACCAGAACCAAAACCAGATTCAAGTGATCCTTTTGAAGGTATTTCAGATTCTGACATTGCAAAGTTTTCAGACATGTATGATGTTGCACCGCCTGAAACTGATGCTGAGGCAATCAGATTGGGTGCCAAAATACATGAATGGATAAAACAAGGACGACCAAAACCTGGAGAATCAAAACCAGAGAAAAAAATTGAATCTGAACAAAATGAAGAAAAACAAAAAGATGACAAACACAAACAAGATAAAGAAGAAGAAAAACCTAAAAAGAAAAGAGGAGTATTTGGATTCTTTAAGAAATGAAACTAAAAACAAAAGATTTACTCACTTTAGCGGAATTAACACCCAAAGAATTTACTGGATTAATTGATTATTCAATCAAATTAAAAAAAGAATTAAAGTCTGGAAACAAACCCTTGTTGAAAAATAAAACACTGACAATGATTTTTCAAAAGCCATCGACTCGAACTCGCGTAAGCTTTGAAGTTGCAATGTACCAACTTGGTGGACATGCAGTAAATCTCTCATCAAATGAAATGCAGTTATCTCGTGGAGAATCAATTGAAGACACTGCAAAAACTTTGTCACGATACACCAACTGCATCATGGCACGAGTTTATGATCATAGTTTGCTTGAAAAATTATCCCAGTCCTCTTCAATACCTGTGATTAATGGACTCTCTGATTCATTTCATCCCTGTCAGATACTGGCAGATTTTATGACAATAAAAGAGAAAAAAGGAAGTCTCAAAGGACTAAAGATTGCATGGATAGGTGATGGAAATAACGTATGCAATTCAATGATTTACGGATGTTCTTTATCTGGAGTTTCGATATCCATTGCAACTCCAAATGGATTTGAACCTGATGCCAAAGTAGTCGCAGAATCTAAAAAATCAACTAGTATAGAACTAACTTCCGATCCATTAATTGCAATCAAAAATGCCGATGTTGTCATCACTGATACATTCACATCAATTCACACAAATGATCCAAAACGAATTAAAAAATTCCTACCAAAATTTCAAGTCAACGAAAAATTAATGAATCATGCCAAAAAAAATGCAATTTTTATGCATTGTCTTCCAGCAAAAAGAGATCATGAAGTTACATCATCTGTTATTGATGGTCCTCAATCAGTTGTATGGGATGAGGCAGAAAATAGACTCCATACTCAAAAGGCTCTACTATCTTCCATAATTCGCGCTTAACGTATATAAGAGCAGTTTCAAACTCGTGTTCTATAGATGGCCTATTCAAACATCCTTAGAAGACTACGTGAGGAAAAAACTAATTACAGAAAACGTGGTACTTTGTTATCCGGTAGACGTGATTTTATCACTGTAAATATTACTAATGAAAACACACAAGTCCAAATTTTAAAGCCAGGCATGACTGGCGACAAAGTCATTGCATCTGCTCATTCTACTTATTTGATTAAAAAAGGCTGGAAGGGATCTAGAAAAAGTGTACCTGCAGCATATCTTACTGGTTATCTTGCAGGAAAAAAAGCCATTGGCAATGGTGCAAAAGATGCAGTATTGTACACTGGAACTAGAAGATACACGCAAAGAATGGCAGCAGCACTAAAAGGAGTTGTTGATGCAGGCCTCATAGTCCCAGCTGATCCTGAAACTTTTCCATCCGAAGATAGAATCAAAGGAGATCATCTGACAGTAAAAAATGACACTACAAAAATTAAATCTGCTATTGACAGTGAGGTCAAGTAGAAATGAGTCAAACAACACAAACTAAACCTGCTGGTAAAGGTGGACCAGGCGGCAGAGGCGGTTCTGGTGGAAGAGGTGGACCAGGCGGTAGAGGCCCTCCAACTTATGGTGGTGGTAAACCAGGTGGACAAACTAGAAGACCACGAAGAGAACAAGAAGAAGAAGTCTGGGTTCCAAAAACAATTTTAGGAAAAAAAGTTGCAGCAGGTGAAATTAATTCTATTGAAGAAATCATTCAAGATGGTTTACGAATTCAAGAAGCTGGCATCATAAAGAAATTACTTCCTGATTTGAAAAGTGAAGTAGTTGATGTTGGTATTATTCAAAAAATGACTTCAAACGGACAATCAACTCGATTCAAAGCAATTGTTGCAACAGGTAATCAAAATGGATACCTGGGAATCGGTCAAGGTAAATCAAAACAAATGAGAATTGCAATTGAAAAAGCAACAAACCAAGCCCTTCTAAATGTCAGTCCAATCAAACTAGGATGTGGCAGTTGGGAATGCAGATGTGATCAAAAACATTCTGTTCCTTTCAAAATTAGAGGAAAAGGTGGAAGTGTTACAATTGAAATTATTCCAGCTCCTCGTGGATTAGGTTTGGTAGCTGGCGGTAAAATTAAACGATTATTGGAATTAGCTGGTCTTAAAGATGCTTGGACTACTGCAAAAGGTGCAACACCTACAATGAACTCTACTTCCAAAGCTATATTGGATTGTCTGAAACAGACATTTAGTCAGGGATGATTTAACATGGCAAAAGCGTATCTTGTAGTCAGAATTAAAGGAAAAGCTGACTGTCCTTACTGGGCTACCACTACTATGACTTTGCTAAAATTAGATAAAAAATATCGTGCTGTAATATTGCCAGCAAAGGATAACACATTAGGAATGCTAAACAAAGTAAAACACTATGTTACATGGTCTGAACTAGATACTGGTTTGGCAAAAGAACTAGTTGATAAAAAAGCAAGAAAAGAAGGTTATCAAAAAGTTACAGCAGCTGATCTTAAAGAACTTGGATATGATAGTACTGATGCACTTGCAACTGCACTAGCAGAAGGAAAAGCAACTCTCTCTAAACTAAAACCTCTAAAACCTTGGTTTGCATTAGCACCACCAAGACATGGATTCAAACGAAGCACCAAAAAACTATACGGACAAAAGGGTGTACTAGGACAAAACAAAGACCTCGGAATATTGGTAAGGAATATGATTTAACATGGCTACAAGATTAAGAAAAACTCGCAGACTTAGAGGTGGAAGACACATGGGATGGGGACAAGTAGGTCAACACCGTGCAAGTGGTCATAAAGGCGGTCTTGGAATTGCCGGTTTACACAAGTATCATTTTAGCACACTGCTAAAAGAAATGCCAGATCATTTTGGACATGATTCTACTCATCCACCTCACCCAATCATTACAAGAAAATGGGCCAGCGTCCGTGATCTTGATGATTTGTTTGCAAAATTAGGTAAAGAAGAAGGAGGAAAAAAAGTCATAGACCTCATAACTGCAGGATATGATAAGCTCCTTGGTGGCGGTAAAGTGTCTAAACCATACACCGTCAAAGTACCACGATTTACTGCAACAGCAGAAGAGAAAATAAAATCAGCAGGGGGAGAGGTGTTAGCTACTAATGGCTGAGGGTAGTATCACTAGTTTTATTAGAAAAGTTGTTTTCAAAGCAGAACCTTATCTCCCTCAAGTCCCAAAACCTAAAAAAAAGATATCTCTCCAAACCAAATTAATTTGGTCTGGTGTTGTACTATTAATTTACATGGTAATGGGTCAGACCCCATTATTTGGAGCAACTGCACCTGAATTTGACTTCCTGCAATTTGCTAGAGTAATTTTTGCATCTGCTCAAGGAACACTAGTTGAATTAGGAATTGGACCTATTGTAACTGCAGGTCTGCTGATGCAATTGCTTAGAGGTTCGGAGATTCTAAAGTTTGATTTCAAAAAACCCGAAGAGAGAGGAGTTTTTCAAACTGCTACTAAACTAGTAACATATGTTGTAATTATTGCTGAATCTATTGTATATGCTACTGCCGTTTATGGACATAACGTAGCAGAACCCTGGCATCTGTATGTAATGATTGGTCAATTAATGGGAGCATCTATTATTATCATGTTTATGGACGAACTAGTCCAGAAAGGCTGGGGCCTTGGCAGCGGAATCAGTTTATTCATTATGGCCGGTGTAGCTCAACAAATTCTATGGAGTCTCTTTAGCCCATTACCTGCTGGAGACGGCGGTACTATTGGCATCGTCCCATATATTGCCGAGTCAGTAGCTAGTGGAGATTTAGCTAATGTATTCTTCCGTGCAAATCAACTACCTAGTATCTTTGGGTTCTTGTTGACTGCTGGCGTTTTGTTGATACTTGTATTTACTCAAGGAATGAAAATTGAGATTCCAATTGTTTCTACAAAATATAGGGGATTCTCAGCAGTATATCCAATTAAACTAATTTACGTCTCAAACATTCCGGTAATTTTGGCATCTGCTCTTACTGCAAACGCAGTGTTCATTGGTCAGATGTTTTGGGCAAACTTTAACCCCCGAAATAATAATGCGTTTATGAATATTTTAGGTCAGTTTGATCCTACTAGCCCTTCCACCCCAATTGGTGGATTAATTTACTATATCACTCCTCCAAGAGGAATTGCCATTGCAGCTTTAGATCCTGGTAGAGCAATTGGTTACATTTTGTTTATGGTCGGAATTGTAGTTGTGTTTGGACGATTATGGGTTGAGCTTGGAGGTTTATCTCCAAAGAGTGCAGCTCAAAACTTACTTGATGCTGACGTGCAAGTTCCAGGATTTAGAAGATCTAATGCACCAGTAGAGGCATTGCTAAACAAATACATTCCATCAGTTACAATTATTGGTTCTATAATTTTGGGTTTGCTTGCTGGTATATCTGATGTGTTGGGAGTCTTTGGTTCAGGTATTGGAATTTTACTGATGGTAGACATTCTCATCAACTATTACAGTCAACTAGTCAAAGAACAAGTAGAAGTTGTAATGCCACGTCTTGGTGCTTTACTTGGTAGAAAGTAGAAAAGTTGTAGTGGTAGGAATACCTGGTGTTGGAAAAACTTCCTTATTGAAAAGAATTGTTGAAATCCTAAAAGAGCAAAACAAAACTGTAAGTGTTAATAGTTTTGGTAGCGTGATGTTTGAAATAGCAAAATCAAAAGGAATCAATGATAGAGATGAGCTTCGAAAACTACCTGTTTCTGAACAAAAAAATCTTCAGAAAATTGCCGCAGAAAAACTTGCAAATCTAACTGACGATGTAGTGATTATTGATACTCATGTCTTTATCAATTCACCTGAAGGGTACTATCCTGGATTACCTGAACATGTTTTGGCAATTCTCAAGCCTTCAAACTTTGTATCAGTTTCTGCAAAACCAGAAGAAATTTACAACAGAAGAATGAAAGATGATACTAGAAACCGTGATAATGTCTCAATTGATAATATTAAAAAAGAGTTAGATGTACAATCTGGTATGATCTCAGCCTGTGCAGTAATTTCTGGTTCTCCAGTAAAACATGTACTAAACCGAGAAGGAATGATTGACGAAGTGGCTGAAAAAATAATTAAGGTAATAGGGTTGTAAAATGGCTTTTGAATCTGTTTTATTATTTTTGAATTCTGTTTTTCTTGAAAGTCATGATGGGATCTTTGGATTTCTTGGTGGCGGAACACACGCAATGGGAAGTGAAGATCCTATTGTAAAAGGTGTAGTCTTAACGGCATTCGCTGTTACTGGTTTTGGCATTTTACTTAATCTCTTTAATGCTGCAGTTAGAAAGAAAATGGTTGATAGAACAAAATTAGCACGAATTATGAAAGAGACACGTTCTTGGCAAAAAGAAAGAATGTCTGCAATGAGATCAAAAGATCAAGCCAAGATAAATGAATTAAACAAAAAATCGTCTTACATGAACAAAATGTCAATGGAGATGATGCAGATGAACATGCGACCAATGATGATTACATTTGTTCCACTAATTCTAATTTTTTATCTTGTATTGCCTGTATTGTTTTCACATATTGTGGCTCTATCTCCTGTGTCTCTTGACATAATTCCTGGTAACTTCTTCCATCTTACTTGTACTGCGGAACAAGCAGCAGATCCAAATGATGTATGTCCTGCAGAAAATGCTCTATATCTTTGGGCCTGGTATTTCTTGTCCTCCATTGCATTTAGTGGCATCATAATGAAAGTAACAAAAACCTCAATGGATCTTAGTTGACCAAATCAATTGTAATTTCTGGTCCTCCAGCTGTAGGTAAAACAACTGTTGCCAAAGGATTGGCAAAAGAATTTAACTTAACATATCTTAGCGGCGGTGATATTCTAAAAGAGCTGGCAAAAGAGCAGGGATTTGATGTAACAGGTGATGATTGGTGGGATACTGAAAGTGGAATGAAATTTCTTAATCAAAGAGAGACCCATTCTGAATTTGATAAGAAAGTTGATGACAAATTAATCCAACTTTACAATAAAGGTGGAATGGTAATCACAAGCTACACACTTCCATGGCTAGTTGATAATGGCATCAAAATCTGGCTTTCAGGTTCCCATGATAGCAGCTCAAAGAGAATGCAGACTAGAGACAATATGACTTCTCAAGAAGCATATCAAATTACAAAAATTAGATATGATAAAAATCGAGCACTTTACAAAAAATTATATAATTTTGATTTTGGAAGTGATACTTCAGTATTTGATAAGATTATTGATACTGATAATCTTAATGCAACTCAAGTAATTAATATTGCAAAAGAAACTGTTAGGGAATTATCATGACACTAAAACAATTGCAGAATTTGATTGTAATTGATCAAGATATCACTGATGATGCATATGGAACATATTATGATAAAAGAACTCTAGAGCAATTACTTGATTACGGTTTAATCATTTTAGATAAACCTCCGGGCCCAACTAGTCATGAAACTGTAGCATGGACAAAAAGAATCCTCAAGATTCCAAAGATTGGTCATAGTGGAACCCTTGATCCTCAAGTTTCAGGAGTATTGCCTTTAGGTCTTGGAGAAGCAACAAAGGCTTTGGGAGTATTACTTTATGGTCCAAAAGAATATCATGCACTTGGAAGATTTCACTCTCTTCCTTCAAAAGAAAAACTAGAAGAAGTATTGGATCTTTTTCGTGGAGAGATTTTCCAAAAACCACCACAACGTTCTGCAGTTTTAAGACAAACTAGAACCAGAACAATCTATGAATTAGAAGTATTAGAACAAAAAGAAAGACTGCTTTTAGCTCGTGTTTTATGTGAAGCTGGAACATACATTAGAAAATTATTTTATGATATGGGTGAAATTCTTGGTCCTGGAGCAACCATGATTGAACTACGGAGAACTAGAGTTGATCAATTCTACGAATCAGATGGTTTGGTGACCTTACATGAGCTTGCAAATGCATATGCACTTTGGAAAGAAAAAAACGATGAGACCAAACTTCTCTCAATGATAAAACCAATTGAATATGCACTTAGCGAATTAAAATCTGTAGTAATTCGTGATTCAGCTGTAGATGCATTATGTCACGGAGCTCAGCTTGCAATTCCCGGAATATTACAAATTTCACCTGATCTGAAAAAAGGTGACATTGTAGCAATTTACACTCAAAAAGGAGAAGCAGTAGCATTAGCAGAATCTATGATGTCTGAAGAGGAAATTCGTGATGCTACAAAAGGTTATGCTTTTGAAACAAATAGAATCATTATGGCTCCAAACACATATCCTAAGAAATGGAGATCAAAAACGCCTCCAAAGGATTAAAAAATCAGAGAAAAACCTTTACAATAATTGTTAGCAAAAAGTCTTGTAATTTTTATCAGTGTGGGAATTTTATCTGGTTTTTTGTTTGGGTTTTATCTGCTTGAAATGAAAAATACAAATCAACTTGTATTTGTAGAAGGTTCATCTATATCGATTGTAACTGAAAAATCTGATTTTAAGAAAGGTGAAGAAATCAAAATAACTCTGATAAATTCTGGAACATCACCAATTACATTTACAGACTCTTCATACGGATTAAAGATAAGTGGATTATTTGGAATTAAGATGTATTCTCCTACTGCATCTCAAGTAGTTACAACTTTGAATCCAAAAGAACAAATTGTATTTGTTTGGGATCAAATGAAAAATGATAATGTCCCTGTTTTGGAAGGACTTTACAAAATAAGCTCAGATGGAATTGATTCTGATGGAAAAATTGTAGAAAAATCTATCACTATTAACATTTGGAAGTAATTTTTTTATTTTTCATAACACAATATATAATCAAATTTTCCCAATTTACTTTGTCGCAAGACTTGTGCCGGGGTCGCCTAGCCTGGTAGGGCGCGCGCCTGGAAATGTTAAACCATAAAGCGCGTTCTCGCAAGGGAACGGGAGTTCAAATCTCCCTCCCGGCGCCATTTATTTTTCTAAATTTTTGCAAGAATCTTTTTCTTTTTTCTAAAAATTCTTTTTTGTAATAATTCCTGCTTTTTGCAATCCATCTAGTTTTTCTAATAACTGCAATTTACTTTGTGGTGACATTTTGAGATTATGTCCTGCCTTTATACCACTCTTGATGCCTGATTTAGTAGTCTTTTTTAATTTAGTTCCAAGTGTATTGCCTTTTTTGACAATCTTTTCACTTATGATGTATCCTTTCTTTTTTGCCTGCTTGACTATCTCTTCAGATTTTTGTATTGTCACATCATTGACTAGTTTGTTGTTTCTGGCCATCTTGCCTAGTTCCACTGTCTTTCTGCGAGCAAGATTTGCCTGCAATTTTAAGCCCTTGATAATTTCATCTTTAGTTTTTCGTTTGAATCGTCTGGTGTATTCTTCAATGACTAAAACAGGAAACGGACTATACTCCACATCTAGATAATATTTTATGATAACTTCATCTGGTAATTTTTTTAGATATTCTGCAATTGATTTCTCTGATTTTATTTCCATGTTCTTGATTTAATGTATACTCATAAAAAGATTAAAGATTGTTATTTTCTCCGGACTTTAAAATATCCTAATAACCCGGCAATTATGATTCCTCCTACAACCATACCAATCCCAATTGACCATTCTTGTGTAAACCAATTATAGTTTGTAACAATGATAATTCCAATTAAAATATCAATTACAATAACCAGTGAAATTATTACTAAATTTTTTACCAATACAAAATCAAATCCTGTCTAGTATCTTTTTCTTTTTCTTGGTAAATTCTTCTTCTGTAATAATCCCAAGTTCTTTGAGTTTGGCCAATTTTTCTAGTACTTCGATGCTGGATGTTCCATATTGTGTGCCTATTTTGACTCTGCCAACAATGGATTCAAAAAAGTAAAAAAACCCATTAATGACTTTTCTATAAAATTTAGGGCTATTCTTTTTTATCATAATTGCAGAATCTACACTCTTCTCTTTGATCTTAAGAGAATTATTCTTCAATGATTTCCATTGTGGTTTTGATTTGATAAAATCTACACTGGATGTAGTCATCTCGTTTATTTTTTCTAATGATTCTTTTCCTAATTGCTTGCCTCGTTCTACTTTATTTTCATAAGTTTTTGTTAAATCTTGGAAATGCTCTGCTTTATTTTTCTTAATATTTTTTTCAGATTTTTCATTATTGTTTTCTATTATGTCCACTATGCACTTTATTGTCCATCCTTACTAATATCTGTATTATTAGGTAGTACTAATTTTATTAATAATATTTCTTCAGATTTAATTTTAAATTTTATGATTAATTGTAAATCATCAATTTTTTTTCTTCTAGTAAACTATGAATTTGATTAACTGAGCGGTGTACATCTTTTTCAAGTTTAGCACCAACACAAACTAATTTGCCTGATGAGAAAATTAGAATTACTGTTTTAGGATCTAGCATTCTGTGAATTAATCCTGGGAATTGTTCTGGTTCATACATGCTTCTTGGAAGTGTTCTTGCAGCTTGCTCCAAATTAACTCTGCCACCAAGATTAATTGATGACACAATATTTTGTATTGTAACCTCTGCTTCATTTTTTATTTTTATCTTTCCTTTTTTTAACATCGATACTACCTTTGCTACTGCTGTCTCTGCAAGTTCTTGCGATTTGGCACCTGTACACACCATCTTTCCTGAGCTAAATAACAAAGTTGCAGTTTTTGGATTTTTTAATCTAAAGACAGCTCCTGGGAATTGTTCGGGATGATATTCAACATCTGGAAATTTCTTTGTAATATCAACAAGATCTAGTTTTTGATCTATTGTAGCTGATGCCACTACATTGACAATTGATATCAAAGGTCTTGTTTGAGTCATGATTCTTATCGTTTCACCCTAAACTTATAGGTCTGTATTTTGATCCATTCTCAATCCTTTGTACCTGTTTCTAATTGTTACTTCAGTTACGCTTGCTGCTTCGGCAATGTCTCTCTGAGTCATGTTTTCCGAATTACTTACACATGATAGGTAAAGTGCCGCTGCTGCAAGCCCCATAGGATCCTTACCTGCTGACTCTTCATGCTCTTGAGCTGTTTTGAGTACTTTGACTGCATAGCGTTTTGTTTTTTCTGAGATTCCAAGTTTACTTGCAATTCTTGCAATACATTGAATTGGGTCCACTACTGGCATTTTTAGCTCTAATTCTTGATGTAAAATTCTATAACATCTTGCAATATCTTTTTTCTTTATGTTTCCTGCATCTGATACATCTTTTAGTGTTCTAGGAGTTTCTGTGTCTCTGCATGCAGCATAAAGTGCAGATGCAATTAATGCTGAAATAGAACGTCCTCTGACCAACCCTTTGTCAAGAGCTTTTCTGTAAATATATGCAGCCTTTTCAACAACTGCATCAGACACTGCAAGTTTGTCTTTTAATCGTGTTAATTCGCTTAATGCTTGCCGTAAATTTCTGTCAGAAGATGCATGAACTTTACTTCTACTGTCCCACGTTCTTAATCTTTCAATGGTACTTTTCATCGATGATGTAAGTGGCTTTCCTGAAGAATCTCTATTGATTGGATTGATAATTGTAGCCAGACCTCTATCATGAATTGCCAACGATGTTGGAGCTCCCGTTCTAGTAGGATCTGATCCCCCTTCTTTTGAAAATGATCTCCATTCAGGACCCGAATCTTGTAATGTCTCAGAAATCACAAATCCACATTTGCCACAAAATCTTTCACCAGTATCGTTATCTGTTAACATGCCTTTTTTCCCGCAACGTTTGCATCCCGTGTTTGTGTCGACAGATTGTAAAACCAAAAATAAAACCAATATTGTTTAGTTTGTTTAGTATAAGAACCGGTCGATTTGGGGCTTTTTCATCAAAATTCTCTTAGTCAAGATTTCAAATTAATTTTAGATATATTTGCGCATGAAATTACAAAACTCTACCTATATTCCCAATTTTTCAATAATCTTACTAAATTTCCAAGTACCACACTGTGCATCTACATTTTCACTAGTAAACAACCCTTGATTGTTTAGATAATTTACAACATATGCTGAAAATGGTAATGCCCCAGTTGCCCCAGGCGAGTTGTAATTTAAAATATGAAAAGACATTGAATCTCCTTCTAAAATTACATCTGGAACAAATTTCCCTTCTTGATTAATTACTGATGATCTTATCCCGGCTGTTCCCTTCTCTGTAATTTTTGTTGCATCTATTTTTGGCAAGAATCGCTTTACTCTGTTTATCATTGATGATTTTGACATTGATGACTGAATTTCATTAATTGCTAGTTCTTGGAATTGTTTATCAAATATCGCCTTTCTTGCACCAGACATTATCATCTCTAATGTTTTTGGAATGAATTCTTTGATGTTCTCTGTTTTGTTATACCCATATGGGCTGAACACCGGTACTGCATTTGGCCCAATCTCACAATTTCCATCCACTCTGATAATCCAATGAGGATCTAAAAACGGATAGTCTGGATATTCTGGAACAGAGTATACACTAGTCTTTGTTAAATTGTTGTATTCTTTTGGAGCTTTCCAATACTCTCCTCTAAAATGTACATCTGTAAATTTTTCTGCAATTCCTGCCTTGTGAGCAATGTCGATTGCTTCCCCACCTGCAGTATTTATGATAAAATTTGCAAAAATTTCATGTTCGCCGTCTAGTGTAATCTTCCATTTATTGCTAGTTTTTTTGATATTTGTAACTTTGGTATCAAAAACAAAATTTGTCCCATTATTTTTACTGTCATTCATAACTTCACCCGTAAGAAGAGAATAATCAGTTGAACCGTCTTTGTAAACATAAAGTGCAGACTCACATTTTATTTCAGGCTCTATTTTTTTTAATTCTTCTTTGTCCATTAATTTAATGTCATTTTCTTGTAACCCATTTTGTTTGCCCCATTTCAAATATTTTTCAAGTACCAGTGTTCCCTTTTGATCTAATGCTACCTCAATGACGCCATCTTTTTTAAATGGAATATTTTTTAATCTTGAATATTCTTCCCACATCTCATATCCATGAAATGCTGCTTTTGCAAACATTTTTTTCTTTTCTGGATTGTATAGATATGGTGCATGGACTTTCCCTGTGTTTCTTCCACTTGTATGAAATGCAACACTATGTGCCTGTTCTATTACAAGAATCTTTTTTGTTGTATTTAAAAAACTAAGAAAATATGAAATAGAAGAACCAAGTATTCCCCCACCAATTATTACAACATCAAAATCACGCCTCATTGTATTTGCCTTTAACTCTCATCAATATTAAATTGAATACATAGTAATCAAGATTAATATCTCATAATTTTCAATTCTAATTGTGTTACCTGATAGATGCTCTATAATGGAGAGTGGAAAACAATGCGTAAACCCACCAGAATTTGTAGTATCAATTGTGGTTGAAAAAGACGAATACATGGTTGGAGTGACTTGCTCAAATCACAAACAAATTGTTTCAGGTAAAATTCAATCTCTTCAAAATGAAGAAAAAATTCCTCATGGGAAAATTAGTTTTTCACCGTTAAAAGCAGTTGGTACTGATTGCATACATGGTGATCAGGATGATTTTGTTCAATTAGATACAAAATCACCTAAAAATTGAAATAATTTCTTTTTAATCTAATCTTATTGCTTTTTGATCTTTTATCTGATATTGTAAAAATCGATGATGTTTTGTTGATTATTAAAAACAATGTTGCAGTATCTGAGACTAGAAGTAACTCATTATCTATCAGGCAGAAAGAAAAATGGATTACTATAGGTGATAATGATGGCCCATCTCACATGCACATTAATTCTGAATTGATAACACATGCAGAGTTTGTTGAGGAACAAAAACCAGACCTTATCAGCTTTAGTATACGATTCTATGATCAAAATCAAGAACGTGTTATTGGTGCATTTTTTACAAAAATGTATGACCTGAATAATCATCTAGTTGTCGGGCGAAAGAAAATCTATGATGATTTGAATCAAAAATATGGCTCTAAGATTAAATTTTAAAAAAAACCTTGTCTGAAAATGACAAGGAGAAAAATCCTATAAATCTAATTGTTTTTTCTTCTTTTCTTTTTCAGATTGTTGTTTAGCTAATTCTAATTCTTCGTTTGTATGTTTGAATTTTTTCAATCTAATACTAATTTACATTCTGTGTATAAAAACTGCAGTTTTTTTACAATGCCATCTTAAGCGTAAATTAGCACTATTTAGTACCCTACAGAATAGACTGGGGTCTTTCCATTTATTCCAAGATTCAAATTTTTTACTGTGATCATTGCCATCTTCTCTCTGGTTTCCTTTGTAGAGCTTCCAATATGTGGTGCTAAAACAACGTTCTGTATTTTTGTAAGAGGATGATTTTTGCCGATTGGTTCTGATTCAAACACATCAAGTGCTGCACCTGCAATGATTTTTTTATCTAGTGCCACTATGAGATCTTTTTCATTGATTATTTTTCCACGTGCAGTATTTATTAACACTGCAGTTTTTTTCATTTTTTTGAAAATTTTCATATCAAATAACTGATTGGTTAGAGTTGTATGTGGAACATGGATTGAAATTATATCGCTATATTTGATTAATTTCTCAAATGTAACATACTTGGCGCCAAGAGTTTTTTCTTTGCTTTTAGAAACTGCTTTTCTATTATGATAAATAATTTTCATATCAAATGCTTTGGCACGTTTTGCAAGTGTTCCACCTATTCTTCCTAATCCCAAAATTCCTAGCGTCTTTCCTTGAAGATCAACTCCGACATAATCATATGCTCCGAAAATCTCCTGCCATCTTCCACATCTGATAATTCTATCACCTTCTGATACTCTACGTAAAATATCAATTAGTAGAGAAAATGCCAAATCAGCTGTCGCATCTGTTAGAACTTCTGGAGTATGCCCAACTCTAATTTTCTTTTCCTTAGCATATTGAGTATCTATATGATCAAATCCGACGCTGTACGTACTAATTACTTTGAGATTTTTTGCAGCATCAATTATTTCCTTATCTATCTTATCATATGGAAAGCAAATCAGTCCATCAATATCTTGAATTTTAAATCTTAATTTTGTTTTAGGAATTGGAATTTTACCTGAATGAACTTCAATCTGGTATCTTTTTTTTAACTCATTTAACGCAAAATCATGAAGGGTTCTGGTAAGAAAAACCCTCTTTTTTTTCATTATACATGAAATTTATCTCAAACCATTTATACGATTTCTTTCTAGATAACCAAGATGCCAGACACTGAAGAAGAAGAATTTGCAATTTGTGTCGAGTGTGGAAATTCAATTGAAAAATGTGTTTGTGTTTGTCCATATTGTGGTGAAAGAGATAAATGCGAATGTGTTTTGTTTGACTCAGCTACAGGTGGTTAGTGCAATTAATTTGAACAATATTATTAATATTCACAAAAATGAGATAAATTATCATGGGTTCTGTTGATTTTACTTGGTTAATTGGTGGTCCACAAGGAAGCGGTGTAGATTCTGGTGCTAATGTTTTTTCAAAAGTGTGTGCAAATATGGGATACCAAATATTTGGTAAAAGAGAATTTTATTCCAATATTAAAGGGGATCACAGCTATTTCACAGTAAGAGTATCTGATGAAGAAATCCATTCAAATGTAAATGCAGTAAATCTAATTGCATCTTTTGATGCTGAAACAATTTTCAGACATTATGATGAAGTTGTTAGTGGTGGAGGAATAATTTATGATGCTGATTTAGCAAAAATATCTGTTGATGAGGTACATACACTTGATATTTATTTTAAAGAAAGATTACTAAAAGAATTAGAATCTAAAAATAAGCCTCAAACAATTACGGGAGTATTAGAGCTTGCACAAGAAAAAGGTGTAATTCTTTATCCAATTTCTTTTAGAGATATACTGTCCACACTTTCTGAGAAGACAAATAATCCAAAACTAAAAGGAATGGTAAGACTGTTCAATGTGATTGCAGTTTCTTTATCATTAGGATTAATTAAAATGCCATTAGATCCTTTGTTTGATTCCCTTGATTCTATTTTTGCAAAAAAACCTTTGATCTCTGAATTAAATAAAAAAGCAGCAACTTTTGCATATGATCAAGCAAAAGCAAAGTTTGAAAACTTTAAACATGTTTTAACTGGAACTACAAAACAACCAGACACTATCTTAACTCAAGGTCATTTTGGTGCATCTATTGGAAAAATTGTAAGCGGATGTAGATTCCAATCATACTATCCAATCACACCCGCTTCTGATGAAAGTGTTTATCTGGAATCCAATGAACTTTTAGAAGTTCAAAATGATAGACCTGGGTCTACAATTGTTATTCAATGTGAAGATGAGATATCTGCAATGGGTATGATGATTGGTGCATCATTAACTGGTACCCGTTCTTCTACTTCAACCTCTGGTCCTGGATTTGCATTGATGACTGAAGCCCTTGGTTGGGCTGGAATCAACGAAGTTCCAATTGTAATTACTTTGTATCAAAGAAGTGGACCCTCCACCGGTCTTCCAACTCGACACGGACAAGATGACTTGTTATTTGCAGTAAACGGAGGACATGGAGATTTTCCAAAACTTGTTTATGCATCAGGTGATATTGAAGAAAGTTTCTACGATACTGGAAGATGTTTTAATTATGCCGATGTATATCAAGTCCCCGTTATTCACATGATGGATAAATTTCTTTCAAGTTCTGTAGTTACTTGCAAAAAATTTGATCCTCAAAAAATCACAATCGATAGAGGTCTATTGTTGGATAAAATTGAAGGAGAATACAAGAGATTTGCTTTTACTGAAAATGGAATTTCACCTCGTTCTAGATTGGGACTAGATAATGGAGTATTTTGGAATACTGGCGATGAATCCGATGAATTTGGCCATATAACTGAGGATCCTCAGATTCGTATCAAAATGATGGACAAAAGAATGAATAAGTTAGATTTGATGCTCAAAGAAATTCCAATCGATGAGCAAGTTGTATCATACGGTGTGTTTGATTATACTATAGTTTCTTGGGGTTCTCCAAAGGGTCCTATATTAGATGCACTTGCAATGCTCAAAAAAGAAGGAATCCATATTGGGTTTATTCAGATGAAATTAATTCATCCCTTCCCTGCAGAACATGTTAAATCCCTTATCAAAGATGCAAAAACAATAATTGACATTGAAGCAAATCATTCAGGACAATTAGGAAAAATTTTCATGCAAAATGTATTGCGCGATATTGATCACTATATTCTAAAATACACTGGAAGAGGGATGACGAGCACCGAAATTTATGATTCTCTAAAAAAGATAATTGAAAATAAGGCAAGCAAAAGGGAGATCTTAACTCATGGCGCTTAAGCTAGCAGATTACAAGACCGAAGTCCACAATGATTGGTGTCCGGGTTGTGGTGATTTTGGAATTGTTAATGCATTGCAAATGGCACTTGCTGAAATGGGAATTGAACGTGACAAGGCTACCATATTTTCTGGCATTGGTTGCTCTGGAAAGACATCCCACTTTATCAATACATACGGTGTTCACACGTTACATGGTAGAGTCTTGACTTTTGCTCAAGGGGGGAAACTTGCAAATCCTGACATGACTGTAGTTGCAGTTGGAGGTGACGGTGATGGATTAGGAATTGGTGCAGGTCATTTTGTAGCGGCAGGAAGACGAAATATTGACATGACTTACATTATTTTTGATAATGGTGTTTACGGTTTAACTAAAGGACAAGCTTCTCCAACATTAAAACTTGGTGAGAAAACAAAATCACTTCCTTCTCCTAATACAAATTACAATGTTAATCCAATTGGATTGGCAGTTGCAAGCGGTTTTACATTCGTAGCCCGTGGTTACTCTTATGATGTTAGACATCTAAAAGATCTAATCATCAAGGCAGTTCGTCATAAGGGGTTGTCTTTTCTTGATGTATTGCAACCTTGTCCAACTTACAATGACATCAATACAAGAGATTGGTATGCAGGAGTTGATTTGGCCCAAGAATCAATTGAGAGGCACTCTAGAATCTACAAACTTGAGGATACTAAATTTGATCCTACAGTGCACTATGAAGATGAGGCAGAAGTTAATGAAAAACTATCTCAAGCTTTAATCAAATCTCTTGAATGGGGAAATAGCATTCCAATTGGCATATTTTATCAAAATGAAATAATCTCAGAATATTCTACTAGACTAACTGATAAGATACCTAACTACCTTGAAAATCCACCAGCAAAACAAAAGATTTCAGAAAATGGCTCTCCTTTAACTGATATATCTGAAATAATTAATTCCCTCAGAGTCTAATAATGTCTATAACCTAATGAGTTATAGACTAGTTTATCCGTAGATCACCTTGCTGTTGAACATAAACGATGCAAATAAAATATTTAGAAAATCCATAATCAAAGGATTCTTTGAGCCCGAATTAGTTAATCTAGATTTTAAAAAATCCCCTGTCAAACATCCATCCATTACTGATGATGGATTGATGCAATCTGATTTACTGCATGTGTTTTTTGATATAGAGACTGGTTCTGATTACCCTGATGGTGATGAATGGTTTATTGTTGAACTACTATTTCCACACGATGTTAAACTACCAGACAATCTTAAAGGTGCTGATTACTTTACAACTATCTCAGTTGAAAATGGAAAAACATTCTGGCATCATCGTGAATTAATCCGATACAAATATGGAAAATCAAAAAAACTTAATGACGCATTAGAGTTTTTAGAATCAAAATATAAAGAATTACACGGTTTACTTGAACCCCTTCAAAAAGATCTCAAGTAGTTACTTTCCAACTACTTCCGCTAAAAGTATATTTTTTACTCTCAGCTAGTGCTGTGTTTAATCTCCATCTTGCAGATTCAGGATCAAACTTGTAAGATATCTCTAAAATATCAGATGGTAGTTTTTCTGGATCTAGATGATATGGAAGAAGTTCTAATACAAAATCAATCTTTTCAATTGCATTATCATACCATTGTTTATCTTCAGTATCTACGACAAAAACTATTTTTGGATTTCCTGAAAAATTAATTTTTATCTTTAAAGCATTTCCAGAGCCTCTTCGCCTCTTCATCTCTTTGAAAACATCTTTTATCTTCTCCCAACGTCTATACTCAAACCATTTGAAGAATTCTTCGCTAAAATCAAGTGGTATATCTAAATCCAAAAAACTGACAAAATTCTCATCGTTTACCTCAATCTCCTCTTGAATTATTGAAAATCTAGAATTCAAATAGCCATAAATCACTTCAATCTCCCAAGGAGATATTCCATAATATTGCAAGGATATTTGCGGATTCTCAACCACTAATTTGAAATGGCAAAAATTGTAATTAAAGCTTCAAAATAGCTTTGAAGAGACTTTTCTTCATCAAAATTAAAATTATAGAGTATAAAATAGTCATTAATGAAAAAAGAATTTGTTGTAAGAAGCATTGATGCTGCGCCTGATGGTGCTCCATATGTCATAGTTTCTCTGTCTTCTGTTAAAGATCTTAAGGAAGGAACACAAACTCAACCTGCATTTGGTACTCCCAAAGTAATGGGATTTACTAACATGAATGATATGATGAAGGATCTCAACAAAATGTTCTCCGGAATGGGTGGAATGGGTATGCAAAGCGGTGTAACTCAACTAAAACTGGATATGCATGAATACAAAGAGATGGGTTTGTCTGTAGGCGATAAGGTCTATCTAGAATTATCCAAAGCAGAAACTTTGGGAATATGATCCATCTGTTTTATATGGTATTGAGAAACTTCCAGAGATAAAATATGCTAACAGTTCCAATGACAAATAGCATTGGTTTCCAAGCAAAAACTGGGATACTTGGTGTTGCAAGTTTTACTTTGTAATTATCAAAAATCATATGAACATTTTTCTTAATCTTATCATGCCAAATTTTGTATTCTACTTGATATTTTTTTAGAATTTCCTCCACTTCATACACAACAGGAGTTCTTTGTGATACCAAATGTTGAAGATAATCTCTTGAGACTTCAACTTCTGCATGTATTCCAATTAATCCTTTTTTTAGATCTACCATTCTTACATGCATCTCCCATGGTTTTTTTAGTTTAAGATTTAATCCGCTTCCAATCTGGTTGGGCTGTTTATGTTCTAATTTTACTTTGGTAAATCCCTCTGCTGTAAAAATTCTCATAAGCTCATCAAAACTCTTCTTTACTACAATGTGTAGCTGCTCTACTCCTTTGTTATCAAAGTCAATACTGTGTTTTAATCCGTCTAGAAACGAAATAGTCTTGGGATATTTTGTTAGATATTCCATAATTCTGTCCTCAAAAAACCTCTATTTAAAGCAGAACCAATTTAATTTCTATTTGTTCATAGGATTTGTTAGACCTCTTACGTACACGCATTGATCAGGAGATATTGCCATTTCATTTGGGCTTATTTTTCTATCAGTAAGTTTTGCACCCGAATCTCTTATAATCGCAAATGGTTTTGATTCTGCTGCCTCACCCATTTTGTGATTTGCAATTGTTGCAAGATTGTCTACGACTGCTTGAAATGTAACCTTTAATGGGTTTCCATCAAGATCCTTTTCTGCTCTCA
>NZ_AHJG01000216.1:0-1210 GCF_000241145.1 Candidatus Nitrosarchaeum limnium BG20
TTTTCAAGTGGGATTATCAAATTAGAAGAGCTAAAATCAGAAATAAAAGTAGCAATATCTTTGGCAATAGTGGATTTTAGGCCTGTTTTGGTTCTTTCTAGTTGTTCTTTTGCCTTTTCTAGTTCAGCTAGTTTATCATCATATCCAATACCAATCATTTTTGCAAATGTTGATTCAGTTGATCTCTTTAATGGAATTTCGTGTAATTGAACATTAACACCTGACAAAGAATCTTCAATTTCATATAATTTTGAACGATTTTCTTTGATTTGAATTGCAAGATTCTCAAGGGATTCAAAATCAGACATATCTTTAGCTGAATTGGTGGACTACATCCATTAAACCCTGTTTAAATTCTTCAGTTGAAAGTCCCCATCGACCATATTCGTCTTTATATCCATCCCATGATTCTTCAGCTTCTTTTGCAATTTCTAAAATTTTAGGTCCAATAGCTTTTGTATTTATCAAAGCTGCAATACTCGCTTGTTCACCTTCCATTATTGGAATTTTTACAAAAATCATTCGAGATTCTTCAATGTTGAATTTGTCTTTGATTATTCTTTTGATTGCCTCTCGTTCTTTGATATCAAATTCACCTTTCACTTTGACTAACACACAACATGAATCACGAGAACTACCATTGTTTCTAATATCACTTTCATCAATGTCAAATAGTAACGCATCTTCTTTTTTACCGATCTTGTTTAGAACATCTTCCATAGTGTTATTTTTTGTCGATGTAAGCATGTCTTTACCCCATTGATTTTCAGATGGACTTACAGGCATAATCCATGGAATTGCAAATTTTGGTTTTTTTGTTGCAATCCATGTACGATAATTAGACATATCCCATTCAGTTTCCCTCGCAAAGGATGAGATAAACATGGAAATAGTATTTGCGGCAATGAGATTCATTCCTTTGTAATCCTTCCAACCAACTTCATGTTCTTTTGGAAGATCATCAATGATGGAAGGAATCTTTTGTAATTTCTTTTCGTGTTGATGTGCAAGTTGTCTTAGTGCTTTATTTGAAATTAAGATAGAACAATCACTGTATTTTATCTGATACTCTAAATTCATCACAATGTTAATTGCCGCTGCTTCAAAAATTACTGGATCCCATCCAAATTCTGGAAGTAATCCAAATGTTGCAATAGTAGCATGTTCCTTAGTATCATTTTTGATATATTCTATGAATGCACTTGAAAAA
>NZ_AHJG01000215.1:0-671 GCF_000241145.1 Candidatus Nitrosarchaeum limnium BG20
GTAGTTTTCCCGCATTGTTCTACTTGATGCCATGTTGTAGTCGTAGATAATTTTGGAATAGTCCTTTAGCTCTTGCTTCATCTGTGTAATGTCATCTGCCAGATAAAATCCAGGACAGTCACCTGTGAACTGGTATGTGGCATGTACTCGTGCAGAGCCTTTTTCGTTTTCAAGCCATGTAGAGAAAGGATACAGGTAACACACTCCTGGTCTGTCTGGATGCATGCTGCATCCGCCCTTTTCATCTAAGAATCGACAAGAGATGTGAGTTCCGTCTTCTTGTTCTGTCTCGTCTTTTTTCTTTTTAGATTAATTGTAGTCATTGTAGTTACTTGTCCTGATGGTGAAGAGTCATTCCAAGTAGTAGTCATTGTTTCATTTTTTATAAAATCAGAAGTCTTTTGGTATTTCAGACCTTTTCCAATTGTAATCAGATCATCTGATGTCAATGGCAGTCTGCCTTGTCTGTCACAGCAGTTATGGCAGTCAGGCCAAAAGCATTTCCACAGAATGTATTTTTTTTCAGACGATAAATATGGAATATGAAATATCACGTCTTTTACTTTAAGTGAATAGTCAGATACATCAGTGATTTTTCCCATCATAAATTCTCGCAGAATTGGATCAACGTCCCAATCTTTTTGCAAAAGATTCAGAGATTCTTCAATTTC
>NZ_AHJG01000214.1:0-915 GCF_000241145.1 Candidatus Nitrosarchaeum limnium BG20
ACTGTGTAAATGTGGTAGACTCAAGGCATATAGACGAAAAAGAGGAATGATTCCTCATTTGAGTGTGCCTGAAACTAAACTAGTTCATCGAGAAGCAATGCTAAAAGCAAAAATGAATCATGTCTTTGATCAAAAACTTGGTAAAACAAATTGGACTATTGAATCACGAGATAATGTGAAATGGATTACAATTTATCTCGAAAGAGACCTCTTACTTCTATCCACTGAACGTTCATCGAATCATGACATGATAATCCAAAAAATACTCCCAATGCTCAATCTTGAAGAATACCGCACCATTTAGTTTCATCGTTTCTTTTTTTCTTCAATACTTTTTTCTATTTCTTTAATACATTTGTGACATATCATTGATTTTTCAGACATGCTACAAATGATTTCATTATTTTGAAATTCAGAGTCATAAGTAATTCCTACAGCTAATTTGTTCCACCAAACTTCATAATCTAACTTCTTTTTTCCACACACAAAACAATTCCCCATGTCTTTGTAAATTTTCTCAAAAAATAAACATTTATGCAAAATCTATTTTTTTTCTAAAACTAGTTTAATCACAGTTTTGGACTAGTAATTGCACCTTGTGCTGCAGAGCCTACTAATGTGGCATACTTTGCTAAAGCGCCTGTTGTATAGTTTGGTTTTGGTGGACTCCAGAGTTTTCTTCTTTTTTCTAATTCTTCAGCTGATACATGAAGATCAATTATGTTAGTTTCCGTATCTATTGTAATTTCATCATCGTTTTTTACTAATGCAATAGGTCCACCAACATATGCTTCAGGGGCTACATGCCCTACCATGAATCCTCGTGTACCTCCGGAAAACCTGCCGTCAGTTACCATTGCAACTTTCTTTCCTAATCCTTGACCTACTAGTGCTGCAGTAGTGGATAGCATTTCT
>NZ_AHJG01000213.1:0-1395 GCF_000241145.1 Candidatus Nitrosarchaeum limnium BG20
CCTCCAGATCCTGAATAAATATTTGGAATAAATTCTAGATGTGTTCCTCGTAGTCTTGCAATACCACAATCTCCCGTGTCAATTGCAACTAAAACAAATCCTATTTGTTTATTGTTTGATTCAATTAAATTTTTTTCAATTGGTAACCATTTTTTCTTTGTAATTGTAATACCGTCATTTATTTTTAGAATAAATGAATGATGTGAACCATGAGGGACAGATTCATTACTTGATTCTAGTATTGTTCCTCCAATTCTTAATCTATCTAAAACATCATCTAATGATATTTTTTCTACATTCAATGCAATTCTTACTCTAATTCTTTCTCCCTTGTCTGGTCTTGCATAATCTTTTTCTAATTTTATAACTCTAGTAGTATCACCTACAATTCTGTCTCCTTCTCTAATTATACGGCGTAAAGTTAAAAGATCATCAGAATCTTCTGGCATCACAGAGATTGAATTATCATCAATTATTTTTGTAATCATAATATTATTCTAATTAACAGAAACAAAAGAGTTTAGCTTGTGACTTTTTTTGTCTCTTCTGTTTTTTTCTTGAGATAATTTTCAACCCAATCCAAAGTAAGAACCCCTGATTCAGCTAAATTGGTCAAAGAATTTGCTGATGCTTCACCTACGACTTTGCCATTGTTTTTTCTTAATTGACGCCACTTTAACGCAGTATTTCCACTCTTTGAATTGTAAATAATTCCAAGAATGTCTCTTGCATTGACAAATGTAATGTCTCTCACTTTTTTCAAAGTTACCTTATCTGCAGCCTCGACATAAATCGAGCCTAAGCTATCTTCTCTCTCTGCAAATACCTCGGGATCCTCCAAGTAACTCCTTGGAGCATAAGAACGACATGTGCTGCCAATCACAAATCTTCTAAAACTTTCCAATGAAGCAGGAGTATCAATTGAAACCATTTTGAATAAATCCCCAGTTCGTCATTTATCAATCTTCTTGAAAGACTCAATAGGCATCTACCTTAATACTGCCTTGCCGGCAGTGATGACCCTATCCCTTTGATTGATGATGAGGATCTTGAGTTCTGAGCCCGCACTTAGAATTTTAATGACAGATATGGTATTTCATATCATGAAATCTTTTACTGAATATCTTACTTTTAATGTAAAAACACGTAGAGCATTTCTAAATATTACACCTGAAATAAGAAAACTAGTTCTCAAAAGCAAAGTTCAGGAAGGGCTATGTCTTGTAAACGCAATGCACATCTCTGCAAGTGTTTTCATAAACGACGATGAAAATGGATTACATCAAGATTTTGAAAAATGGTTGGAATCACTTGCACCTCACGAACCAATCAATCAATATCAGCACAACAATACTGGTGAGGATAACGCAGATGCACATCTAAAGCGGCAAATTA
>NZ_AHJG01000212.1:0-1668 GCF_000241145.1 Candidatus Nitrosarchaeum limnium BG20
GGTATCTGGATCCATCCAACCGATCTTGTTAGTATCACCTGATAACATGTTTATTACAAATGTCTGCAGCGTATCATCTAAATTATGACCTGTAGCAATTACATCTGCACCAATATAGTTTGCTGCATGATCAATTGCACGTCTTCTTAAAGTTCCGCATATGGAGCACGAAGATGTTTTTTCATTTCCTCTTAAATCCAATGCCTCGTCTAATGTTAAATCAAATAATTCTTTGTAAGAGAAAACTTTGTGTTCTACATTTAATTTTGCACAAAATTCTTGTACTATTTCCAGTGCCTCATTTCGATACCCTGGAATTCCCTCATCAATTGTTATTGCTTTAATTCTAAAATTATGTGTAGACTTCATTTGATTAATAACATTAAGCAAAGCAAGTGAATCTTTACCTCCCGATACTGCGACAGCTACTAATTCATTATTTTGAATCATATTGTATTTTGAAATGGTTTTTGCAGTTTTTCTTAGAATTGAATTTGAAAAACAATTAGAGCATAATTTTTCCCCGGAATATTTGCGAGTATATGCTGCTTGATTTTCACATCTATCACATTTCATAAAATTCGATATATTTTTTCATTAATGATTCTTTAGGTAATTTTTAGATTGTAAACCAGCCTGATTTCATATATGATAGTGCAATATTCAAACCAAACAATCCAAATGTAAATGCGTAAATTCCCCACATTGTAATATTTACTGCCTTGTCTGAGATCTTTTTATCAATTATTGTATGAATGAATTTCCCACCATCTAAAATTGGGAGTGGCAGCATATTGATTATTCCAATAAAAAATGAGATCATCCATAACCATAACAAAAACATTGAAACTCCAGGATCTTTCCACTCAATAAAATTTAAGACCGGTTTGTATGCAAATGAGTTGTCTCTTATTATTCCAATTAATCCTTTTTGAGGATCATCTGGTGATGGTATTATTTCGACTGGAAATTGCAATGTTTGTCCATCTCTAAGTATTGAAACTTGAGCAATATCACCAGGAATTAGATCTGTCTTTTGAAAGTCTAACGGGCTTAGTATTTGAATTCCATTAATTGAGGTAATAATGTCATTTGCAAGTAATCCAGCTTTTTCTGCTCCGGAATCTGGAATTATTGAAAGCACAGTTACTCCATCTGGTAAATCATAAAACACACTTAGTAATGGTTCTGGTACGATCATTGCAAAGAAAGGATTTGTCAACAGTATCAGTCCTAAAGCAAATGCAAAAATTACATTCGAAGTTGCTCCTGCCCCAATAACTCTTAACTTTGAAATCTTTTTTGCCTTGTTAAATTCTTCTTCATCTGGTTCTACAAATCCTGCAAACATTGCAATAAATATTGCAAATCCACCTGTTTTGATCTTAATTTTTTCTAGCGTTGCAACAATTCCATGTGCACCTTCATGAATTACTAAAACAATTGGTATTGATAGTAAAAAGTATAGAATTGATGATGATGAAGTCAAAGTAATACCTGGAATTAACACTGTTAGTTGTGAGAATTCAGATGGTGCTACAAAGAATTTAGATACATTTGATATCAAAAACCAAAAAGCAAAACCCATCATTAGAAAACCTGCAACTACACTTACATCGGCAAAGACTTTGATGCCTCGCCTAGTTCGTCCTAGCACTTTTGTCAAAA